>NZ_JBSVXD010000028.1:0-45264 GCF_054070755.1 Pseudomonas sp. SDO5591_S426
TACCGGGGAATGAGTACATCTGTAGGAGTTGCCGAAGGCTGCGATCTTTTAATTACTGGACAACCGATCGCCGCGCGCAAACTTCCACGTCCGGATAATTTCCAGGCGATCGATATCCGACAAATCACCGGTAAACGGCGCAAACGGCGCCGCCAGCCGCACGATGCGCTGCGCCGCCTGATCCAGCAGCGGTTGCCCGGAGGATTCCAGCACCAGCACTTCGTACAGCGAGCCGTCGCGGTTGATCGACACCATCAGGCGTAAATTACCGTAAATCTGTTTGCGCCGGGCTTCATCCGGGTAATTGAGGTTGCCGATGCGCTCGACCTTCTTGCGCCATTCGTCTTTGTACCAGGCGCCCTTGTCGCGCATGGTCGAGGCGGCGCTCAGGCGGTGGATGCGCGGGCGCTTGGCGTACAGCTGTTGTTCGTTGGCCAGTTCGGCTTCCAGGCTGGCGATGTCGCTGGACAGTTGTTCAGTGTCGAACGTCGGCGCGGCCACCGCAGGCTTGGTGACAGGCTTGGGTTCTTCGGTTTTGGTGGCGGCTTTCTTCTGTTTCGGCGCGACGGTGGTCACGGCAGCCTTGGGCGGGGCTTCCTGTTGTTCAGGTTTGGCCGCTGGCGGTGGCGTGACTTTTTGCACCTTGTTGTCCTGGAACGGCGCGATCTCGGTGGTCTTGGGGATCGCCTTTTTATCCAGGCTGCCGCTGCCTTGCTGGTTTTCCTGGGCGAGGAAATCGGCCTTTTCCGGCTTCTTTTCGCTCTTGAACGTGGCGAGGGTGATTTCCAGGGTCCGGCTGATCTGCTTGGGCTCGACCACGGCAAACCCGACGCCCAGCAGCAAGGCCAGGTGAATCAGCGCCGCCAGAAACAGGGTAAAACCGAGGCGATCGGCCGGGCGCACGCCACGGTGGGCGAGTTCGGCGGGCAGATCGGACGGGAGGGTCATGACAAGGAAACCAACATCGCGTTTTCACAGGCCGCGCATGATAACGCAATGTTGGTTTGGCTAATCAACGTGCCTTGAGCTTCTGATCGATGGCATCCATCAGCATGCTGCCGATATCAGTGCCGAAGGCGTTGTCGATCTCGCGGATGCAGGTCGGGCTGGTGACGTTGATTTCCGTCAGGTGCTCGCCGATCACGTCGAGGCCGACGAACAGCAGGCCTTTTTCGCGCAGGGTCGGGCCGACTTGTGCGGCGATCCAGCGATCCTTTTCGGTCAGCGGACGCGCTTCGCCACGGCCACCGGCTGCGAGGTTGCCACGGGTTTCACCGGCGGCAGGAATGCGCGCCAGGCAATAATCCACAGGTTCGCCGTCAATCATCAGGATGCGTTTGTCGCCGTCCTTGATCGCCGGCAGGTAAGCCTGGCCCATGATCTGCTGGGCGCCCAGGGCGGTCAGGGTTTCGAGGATCACCGACAGGTTCGGGTCGCCAGCGCGGTGACGGAAGATCGACGTGCCGCCCATGCCGTCCAGCGGCTTGAGGATCACATCGCCGTGTTTGGCGGCGAATTCACGCAGCACGTCGGCACGGCGGCTGACCACGGTCGGCGGCGTGCACTGCGGGAACAGCGTGGCGAACAGCTTCTCGTTGCAATCGCGCAGGCTCTGCGGCTTGTTGACCACCAGCACGCCGGCGCTTTCGGCTTGTTCGAGCAAATAGGTGGAGTAGACGAACTCCATGTCGAACGGCGGATCCTTGCGCATCAGGATCACATCGAGATCGCTGAGCAGCGAATCCTGCTCGGCACCCAGTTCGAACCACTTTTCCGGGTTGGCGAACACTTGCAGCGGCCGCATCCGCGCCCGTGCCTGGCCTTCGCCCTGGTACAGGTCGCGCTGTTCCATATAGAACAGTTCCCAGCCACGCTTCTGCGCGGCCAGCAGCATGGCCAGCGAGCTATCCTTTTTATAGGAGATGCTGGCGATAGGGTCCATGACAATCCCGACGCGAACGCTCATTGGGTTTTCCTCGAAAATTGGCTACCGGATCGGTACGAAAAAAGTGGCGTCAGAGTGGCGCTGAGTGTGTTCCCGGTCAAGGAAAAACCACCGCGCCGGTCGGCCGATAGATTGGTTATTGAGACTGTGCTAAAAAGACTGCCATGTTGTGGTGGCCCTTGAGTATCAAGGCTTTCGAGCCGCCAAACGGACAAATTGATTCACAAAGGCGACGGTAGAGCATTTATGGAACAGCAGCCCAGCGCCTTGAAGGTCATGGTGATCGACGATTCGAAGACGATTCGCCGCACCGCCGAAACGCTGCTCAAGAACGTGGGTTGTGAGGTCATCACGGCCATCGACGGTTTCGATGCCCTGGCCAAGATTGCCGACAATCACCCCGGCATCATCTTTGTCGACATCATGATGCCGCGTCTGGATGGCTATCAGACCTGCGCTTTAATCAAGAACAACAGTGCATTCAAGTCCACGCCGGTAATTATGCTGTCGTCCAAGGACGGGCTGTTCGACAAGGCCAAGGGGCGCATCGTCGGCTCCGACCAGTTTTTGACCAAGCCTTTCAGCAAGGAAGAACTGCTGAACGCGATCCAGGCCCATGTTCCGGGCTTCGCCGCCGTTTTGCCGCAGTAAGACACGCACAGTGACGCTCGGCCAGCGGGCCTTGCGTCGACAAGAATGGGGAAGACCATGGCACGTATTCTGATCGTCGATGATTCGCCGACTGAAATGTACAAACTGACCGGCATGCTGGAAAAGCACGGTCATGAAGTGTTGAAAGCCGAAAACGGCGCCGACGGCGTGGCCCTGGCCCGCCTGGAAAAACCCGATGCGGTGCTGATGGACATCGTCATGCCCGGCCTCAACGGCTTCCAGGCGACCCGCCAGCTGACCAAGGACCCGGAAACCGGGCACATCCCGGTGATCATCATCACCACCAAAGATCAGGAAACCGACAAGGTCTGGGGCACGCGCCAGGGCGCCAAGGATTACCTGACCAAACCGGTCGATGAAGAAACCCTGCTGAAAACCCTGAACAACGTGCTGGCCGGTTGATCGTCCGGCCATGACCGAGTCGCTGACGGCTTTTGAGCTGCTGCTGCAGATCGACCAGCGCTGTCGCCTGCTGGCGGCGGACTTGCCGTCGCAGCCGACCCGGCAGGACAGCTGGAGCGGCATCGGCTTCCGCTTGGGCGAACACTGGTATGTCGCGCCCATGAGCGAAGTCAGCGAGGTGCTGCACGAACCGCGTTTTACTCAGGTGCCGGGCGTCAAATCCTGGGTCAAGGGCGTGGCCAACCTGCGTGGGCGCTTGCTGCCGATCATGGATCTGGGGGCGTTCTTCGGGCACGAACTGTCGGTGGCGCGTCGACAACGGCGAGTGCTGGTGGTGGAGCATCAAGAGGTGTTCGCCGGGCTGATGGTCGATGAAGTGTTCGGCCTTCAACACTTTGCCCAGGACAGTCTGGAAGCCGTGCCGATAAATGACGTGCAGGTACCGATGGCAGCGTTCGTCGAAGGCTGCTTTCAGCGCGAACAGACCTGGCGGGTGTTCAGCCCGTTCGCGCTGGCGCGGTCGCAGGGGTTCATGAACATCGCGGTATAGGCTCTTGTAGGAGCCGAGCTTGCTCGCGATGCAGGCGCAGAAGTTCATCAGGTACACCGCGTTATCGTTCATCGCGGGCAAGCCTTGCTCCTACAAGAGCGGGGGGAATTGGGCAGGACAGGCGAAGACCGATGATAAAAGCAAAAACAGGCAAGCCAATGGAAGGGTCGCGCAGTCGTTCGCAGATCATCGCGCTGTTCATCGCGCTGATCATTTTCATCATGCTGTTGTTCGCCAACTTCGCGTACCTCAACACCCAGGCCACCTACGACAAACAGTACATCGGTCACGCCGGCGAGCTGCGCGTGCTGTCGCAGCGCATTGCCAAGAACGCCACCGAAGCCGCCGCCGGCAAGGCTGCGGCATTCAAGTTGCTCAGCGATGCGCGCAACGATTTTGCCCAGCGCTGGAGCTATCTGAAAAAGGGTGATCCTTCCACCGGTCTGCCACCGGCACCGGCCACCGTGCGCCCGGAAATGCGTGCCGTGCAGATGGACTGGGAACGCCTGCTGAAAAATACCGACGCCATTCTTTCCAGTGAGCAGACGGTGTTGTCGCTGCATCAGGTCGCCGCGACTCTGGCCGAAACCGTGCCGCAGTTGCAGGTCGAGTACGAGAAGGTTGTGGAAATCCTCTTGCAACGCGGCGCCCCGGCCGCTCAGGTCGCGGTGGCCCAGCGTCAATCGCTGCTGGCCGAACGCATTCTGGGTGCGGTGAACACGGTGTTGTCCGGCGACGAGAGCTCGCAACAGGCCGCCGACGCTTTCGGTCGCGATGCGGCGCGATTCGGTCAGGTGCTCAACGGCATGCTTCAGGGCAATGCGGCGCTGAAAATCAGTCAGGTCGAGGATCAGGATGCACGGGCGCGGTTGAGCGAAATTTCCGAGCTGTTCGAATTTGTTTCCGGCTCGGTGGATGAAATCCTCGAAACCTCGCCGGAGCTGTTCAAGGTGCGCGAGTCGGCGACCAATATTTTCAGCCTGTCGCAAACCCTGCTCGACGAAGCCTCGCACCTGGCTGGCGGTTTTGAAAACCTTGCCGGCGGACGCAATACCGACACCATCGGTGGTTATGTACTGGGCCTGGCGGCGTTGATGTCGATCATCCTCATCGGTCTGGTGATGGTCCGCGAAACCAACCGGCAGTTGCGCGAAACCGCCGAGAAAAACGAGCGCAACCAGAACGCGATCATGCGTCTCCTTGATGAAATCGAGGACCTGGCCGACGGTGACCTGACCGTGACCGCCTCGGTGACCGAAGACTTCACCGGCACCATCGCCGACTCGATCAACTATTCCGTGGACCAGCTGCGCGACCTCGTGGCCACCATCAACCTGACCGCCGGGCAGGTCGCCGCCGCCGTGCAGGAAACCCAGGCCACCGCCATGCATCTGGCGCAGGCCTCGGAGCATCAGGCGCAGCAGATTTCCGAAGCCTCCACCGCGATCAACGACATGGCCGAATCCATCGATCAGGTTTCGGCCAACGCCGCTGAATCCTCGGCGGTGGCCGAGCGCTCGGTGGAAATCGCCAACAAGGGCAACGAGGTGGTGCACAACACCATCCACGGCATGGACAACATCCGCGAGCAGATTCAGGACACCGCCAAGCGCATCAAGCGCTTGGGCGAGTCTTCCCAGGAAATCGGCGACATCGTCAGCCTGATCGATGACATTGCCGATCAGACCAACATCCTCGCCCTCAACGCGGCGATCCAGGCATCGATGGCCGGTGATGCCGGGCGCGGATTCGCGGTGGTAGCCGACGAAGTTCAACGCTTGGCCGAGCGTTCTTCAGCGGCCACGCGACAGATTGAAACGCTGGTGCGGGCGATCCAGACCGACACCAACGAAGCGGTCATCTCCATGGAGCAGACCACCACCGAAGTGGTGCGAGGAGCCCGTCTGGCGCAGGATGCCGGCGTGGCCCTGGAAGAAATCGAAGGGGTGTCCAAAACCCTCGCGGCGCTGATCCAGAGCATTTCCAACGCTGCACAGCAACAGACGTCGTCTGCCGGTCAGATTTCCCTGACGATGAACGTGATCCAGCAGATCACCACGCAGACCTCGTCCGGTTCTACCGCCACCGCCGAGAGCATCGGCAACCTGGCGAAAATGGCCAGTCAGCTGCGCCGCTCGGTGTCCGGTTTCACCTTGCCGGCCACCAAGGCGCAAGTGACGGACAAAGCTTGAACCGCCCACGGGCGTAGGCACATTGACTGAAGTGGGAACTGGAGTGGTTATGGGTGATCGGCACGACTATGTGGCCCTCGAATGGGTCAAAGGCGAGATTGCCGAAACGCTGAAGCAGGCTCATCACGCGATCGAAACCCAGCTTGATGACCCGCAGGCGACGCACGCCCTGAGCGAATGCCTGGCGTGCATCCATCAGGTTCACGGCAGTTTGCAGATGGTCGAATTCTACGGCGCGGCCCTGCTCGCCGAAGAAATGGAACAACTGGTCAGCGCCTTGCAACAGGGGCGCGTCAGCCATCGTGACGAAGCGTTGCACCTGATGCTGCAAGCCCTCGGGCAACTGCCGATCTACCTCGACCGGGTACAAAGTGCCCGCCGCGACTTGCCGCTGGTGGTGCTGCCATTGATTAACGACCTGCGCAGCGCCCGTGGCGAAAGCCTGTTGTCGGAAACCAGCCTGTTCAGCCCGCAATTGCCGGACCTGCCGCCGCTGGGCGCAGAGTCCCTGGTGTTGCTGGAGCCGGCGGAGCTGCCGAATGTGCTGCGCAAGTTGCGGCAAATGTTGCAGATGGCATTGGTTGGTTTGTTGCGCGAACAGGATGACGATACCCACCTCGGTTACCTGGCAAAGGTTTTCACCCGTCTCGAAAGCCTGTGCGGCAACGCGCCAATGAGCCCGTTGTGGCAGGTCGCTTCGGCGCTGGTCGAAGGCATGCGCGGCGGCGCGATCGCCAACAGTCCGGCCTTGCGCAGCCTGTTCAAGGACGCCGACAAGGAACTCAAGCGTCTGCTCGAACAGGGCATCGGTGCCATCAATCAACCGGCGCCGCCGGAGCTGCTCAAGAGTTTGCTGTTTTACATTGCCAAGGCCGAACACCCCACCGGGCAGATGCTGACCATGAAAGATCGCTACGGACTGGACGATGCGCTGCCCAACAGCGCGATGGTCGATGAAGAACGCGCACGGCTGGCCGGTCCTGACCGCGATGCCATGCGCTCGGTGTTGGCCGCGTTGTGCGAAGAGCTGGTGCGGGTCAAGGAGCGCCTGGACCTGTTCGTGCGCAGCGACCGGCAACACACCTCCGATCTCGACAGCCTGCTGGCGCCGCTGCGGCAAATCGCCGACACCCTGGCGGTGCTGGGTTTCGGCCAGCCGCGCAAGGTCATCATCGATCAACTGGCGGTGGTGCTGAGCCTCGCCCAAGGCCAGCGCGCGCCTGATGACGCGATCCTCATGGACGTCGCCGGGGCTTTGCTCTACGTCGAAGCCACGCTGGCCGGCATGGTCGGTACGGTGGAGCCCGAGAGCCAGGAAGACAGTCGCCTGCCGACCACCGACCTGACGCAGATCCATCAGATCGTGATCAAGGAAGCACGCATCTGCCTGCAACAGGCCAAGGACATGATCGTCGACTACATCGATGCCGACTGGGACCGCCAGCATTTGCAGGCACTGCCGGCCTTGCTGACCCAGGTGCGTGGTGCGCTGGCGATGATTCCGTTGAGCCGCGCCGCGAGCCTGATCGAAACCTGCAATCACTTCATCCGCGAACATCTGTTGCTCGACCCCGGCCAGCCCGGCTGGCAGGAACTCGACAGTCTTGCCGACGTCATCACCAGCCTCGAATATTACCTTGAGCGCCTCAGCGACGACCCCGAGGCGCCCGGCGAACAACTGCTCGACGTGGCGGAAAAAAGCCTGGCCGCGCTCGGCTTCTTCCCGAATGAAAAGCCCAGCGAACAGCATGTGCCGGTGCTTGACGATGTGTTGAGCCCCAGCGAAGCGCAAATCATGCAGCAACGCCAGGAGCTGGATGCTCCCGCCATCGTCCAAACCCTGGCCGATGTGCTCGCCAGCCCGGTCTCGGCCCTGAACCCGCCCGCTCTGAACACGCCGGGCAGCCTGTTGCCGCCGCCTGTTGGCGAGGAACCGGTGGACGATGAATTGCGCGAAGTGTTCCTCGAAGAAACCGATGAAGTCCTGGAAATTCTTCGCGAGTATTTGCCGCGCTGGTCGGTCAATCCCGACAACCGCTCGGCTTTGAGTGAATTGCGCCGCGCCTTCCATACCCTCAAGGGCAGTGGTCGCATGGTCCGCGCGCTGGTGCTCGGCGAACTGGCCTGGGCCATGGAGAACCTGCTCAACCGCGTACTGGAAAACAGCGTGGAACCGGGCGCTACGGTGCAGCAACTGCTCGGTGATGTGCTGAACCTGTTGCCTGAGTTGGTGGCTGAATACGCCGCGAATACCCAGCGCCAGCGCAATGATGTCGACCAATTGGCGGCTCGCGCCCATGCCTTGGCCAAGGGTGAAGAGCCGATCTGCGACGAGGACACGCAAGACGTCACGGCGCTCGATCCGCTGTTGCTGGAGATCTTCCGCAAAGAAGCCGAAACCCATTTGAGCAGTCTCAATCGCTTCCTCGAACAGGCCGCCGAACATGTGCCGTTGCAGGCCAGTGACGAGTTGCTGCGTGCCTTGCACACCCTCAAGGGCAGTGCGTCGATGGCCGGGGTTTTGCCGATTGTCGAACTGGCCACACCGCTGGATCAACTGGCCCGGGAATACAAAGCCCACCAGATCGCCTTGGACCTGGATGAAGTCGAAGTACTGCTGGAGGCCGAAGGTTTGTTTCGGCTCGGCTTGCGTCAGCTCAGGACCGATCCACTGGCGGAAATCCCCCACACCCAATCGTTGATCGAGCGGGCTCGGGCGATGCTGGCCGAGCGTCTGCAAAACCTTCTGGATGCTCCGAGCAGCGGCTTGCGCATCAAGCGTGATCCGCAGCTGATCAACAACTTCCTGGCCGAAGGCATGGACATCCTGCTCGACGCCGAAAGTCTGCTGCAGCGTTGGCAGCAACACCCCGGCGAGCGTCAGGAACTCAGTGCGCTGCTCGACGAATTGACCACCCTCGGCGAAGGCGCGCACCTGGCCGATCTGCATCCGGTGGATGAGCTTTGCGAAGCCTTGCTTGACCTCTACGGTGCCGTGGAAGAAAGCAGCCTGGCCGTCAGCGAGGCGTTTTTCCTCGAGGCGCAAAGTGCCCACGAAGCGCTGATCAACATGCTCGACGAACTGGCCGCCGGCCAGGAAGTCACGCCGCGCCCGGAGCGGATTCAGGCCTTGCACGGATTGCTCGATCAGAGCCTCGACCCGTCGGCCATGGGCCTGATTCGCAGCGATGGCAGCCGCACCCTGAGCATTCGCGACCTGTCCGATGCCACCGCCGAATTGGCACAGAGCACTTTGGGAGACCTGGCACCGACCACTGTGGGAGCTGGCTTGCCAGCGATAGACTCACAGGCGCCACGTTCATCCAATGAAAACGCATCATCGTTAACGCCCATCGCTGGCAAGCCAGCTCCCACAGTGGAACTGGACGACGAGATCGTCTCGATCTTCCTCGAAGAAGCGGTGGACATCCTCGAAAGCGCCGGTCAGGCCTTGCAGCGCTGGTTGAACGAACCGCAAAACGGTGCGCCGCTGTCGTCCTTGCAACGCGACCTGCACACCCTCAAGGGTGGCGCGCGGATGGCCGAGGTTGAGCCGGTCGGTGATTTGGCCCATGAGCTGGAAAGCCTCTACGAAGGTTTGGTCGACCGCCGCTACAGCCACAGCGAAGTGCTCGTGCAGTTGCTGCAACACAGCCATGACCGGTTGGCGCAATTACTTGAGCAGTTGCAGAACCACCAGCCGCTAGGCGACCCGAGCGAGCTGATCGAGGCGATTCGCGCGTTCCGTCAGGGCCACGCGGGCCACGCCGATGTGATCGAGCCGGCGGCCAGCAATGATTCGGCGCATCACGACAGCGAGCTGCTGGACATCTTCCTCGAGGAAGGTTTCGACATCATCGAGAGCTCTGGTGCGGCGCTGGTGCGCTGGCAGGCCGAGCCGTCGAACCGCCAGGAAGTGGAAACCCTGCTGCGCGACCTGCACACCCTCAAGGGCGGTGCACGGATGGTGGAAATTGCCCCTATCGGCGATCTGGCCCATGAGCTGGAATTTCTCTACGAAGGCTTGTCGGCCGGTGTACTGAAACCCACAGACGCGTTGTTTGAACTGCTGCAACGCAGCCATGACCGACTGGCGCAAATGCTCGACGCGGCCCGCGCCGGTGAGCCGTTGCCGCCTGCGGACCGATTGATCGACACGATCAAGAATTTCAGTCACCCGGCCGTGCCTGAGGCCCCGCCACCAATCGTGTTGCCCGTAGCGGCAAAACCTGAGACGCCGCAGCTGCAAGCGGATGCCGGTGCGGACATGGTCAAGGTCTCGGCGGAGCTGCTCGATGACCTGGTCAACCTGGCCGGTGAAACGTCGATCTTCCGTGGCCGGATCGAACAGCAAGTCAGCGATGCCCAAGTGGCGCTGAACGAGATGGAAACCACCATCGAGCGGATACGCGACCAGTTGCGCCGTCTCGATACCGAAACCCAGGGTCGGATTCTCAGCCGCCAACAAGTCGATGCCGAGCGCTTGGGTTACGAAGAATTCGACCCGCTGGAGATGGACCGTCACTCACAGTTGCAGCAACTGTCGCGGGCCTTGTTCGAATCCGCCTCCGACTTGCTCGACCTCAAGGAAACCCTCGACCGGCGTAATCAGGACGCGGAAAACCTGCTGCAACAGCAGGGCCGCATCAACACCGAGTTGCAGGAAGGCTTGATGCGTACGCGCATGGTGCCGTTCGAGCGGATGTTGCCGCGCTTGAGGCGCATCGTCCGTCAGGTCGCCGGCGAGTTGGGCAAGGACGTCGAATTCATCGTCGGCAACGCCGAAGGCGAGATGGACCGCAACGTGCTCGAACGCATGGCGGCGCCGCTGGAACACATGCTGCGCAACGCCGTGGACCATGGCCTTGAGTCCACTGAGGTGCGGGTCGCGGCGGGCAAGCCGGCGCAAGGGCGGATCACTCTCGACCTGTTGCGCGAGGGCGGCGACATCATTTTCGACATCCGCGACGACGGTGCCGGTGTGCCGCTGGACGCCGTGCGGCGCAAGGCAATCAAGCGTGGTTTGCTCGATCCGAACAGTGAAGTCAGCGATCGCGACGTGTTGCAGTTCATCCTGCAACCGGGCTTTTCCACCGCCGAGAAAATCACCCAGATCTCCGGTCGCGGCGTCGGCATGGATGTGGTGCACGAAGAGGTGCGGCAACTGGGCGGCAGCATGAGCATCGACTCGGTGCCGGGGCAGGGCGTGCACTTCCGCATCCGCCTGCCGTTCACCGTGTCGGTCAATCGGGCGCTGATGGTGCAATGCTTTGAGGATCAGTATGCGATTCCGCTGAACACCATCGAAGGCATCGTCCGCGTGTTGCCCAACGAACTCGAAGGGCATTTCCGCCTCGATCCACCGACCTACGAATACGCCGGGCAGCGCTACGAACTGTGCTACCTGGGCGAGTTGCTGAAGACCAGCCCCCGGCCAAAACTGTTGGGCCAGAGCCTGCCGTTGCCGGTGCTGCTGGTGCAATGCAACGAGCGTCACATCGCGGTGCAAGTCGATGCCATGGCCGGCACCCGCGAGATCGTGGTCAAGAGCCTCGGCCCGCAATTTGCGGCAGTGCAGGGCGTGTCCGGGGCAACGATTCTGGGGGATGGCCGGGTGGTGCTGATTCTCGATTTGCTGGCGCCGATCCGCGCGATGCAGGCGCATGTGCCGCAACGCCCGGTGAGTCACGAAACCGAGGCAGAGCCGCAGCGACCATTGCTGGTGATGGTGGTCGACGATTCGGTCACGGTGCGCAAGGTCACCAGTCGTTTGCTTGAACGTCACGGCATGAACGTACTGACCGCCAAGGACGGGGTCGACGCTATGCTGCTGCTCGAAGAACACCTGCCGGACGTGATGCTGCTGGACATCGAAATGCCGCGCATGGACGGCTTCGAAGTGGCGACGCAAGTGCGCAACGATGAGCGCTTGCAGCACCTGCCGATCATCATGATCACCTCCCGCACGGGCCAGAAACACCGCGACCGGGCCATGGCCATCGGCGTCAACGACTACCTCGGCAAGCCGTACCAGGAATCGGTACTGCTCGAAAGCATCGCCCTGTGGAGCAAAACCCATGCTTGAGCGGCGCATCAATCAGCGCAGCATCAACCTCACCGGCCTGGTGCTGCCCCTGGCCGACCGCAACCTGATCCTGCCCAACGTGGCGATCGCCGAGCTGATCGATTACCAGCCTGCAGCGTTCGATCTGGATACGCCGCCGTGGTATCTGGGGCGGGTCAGTTGGCGCAACCGGCAGATTCCGTTGCTCAGTTTCGAGTCGGCGTGCGGGCAGAAAATCGTCATCGGCGAACGCGCGCGGATCGTCATCCTCAATGCGCTCGGCGGCCGGCCTGAACTGAAGTTCATCGCGATGCTGGTGCAAGGGATTCCGCGTTCGTACAAGCTCGACAGTCAGTTGAGTTATGTCGATGTGCCGTTGTGTTCGCTGGAGACAGCGGCGGTGCAGGTGGCGGATCAAGTGGCGAAGGTGCCGGATTTGTTGGCGATGGAGGAGTTGTTGGTGGCTGCCGGGTTGGGTAATTGATCCCGAGTTTGTGGTGATTTTCCTGGCCCCATCGCGGGCAAGCCCGCTCCCACAGTGTCCGTGTGTTGCTCAAATTCAACGGCAACCACTAACCCTGTGGGAGCGGGCTTGCCCGCGATGAGGTCCGCATGAACGACACAGACCTCGATCATTAACCTGACCGTAACAATCCACCACGCTGCTTGATTGATGCCCTCCACCCAACACTCCTAAGGTAGCTCCACGACAGCAAACCCGTGGAGTGGTCATGACAACATCAAATTCCCCCGACTCGCGATGGACGCGGCGGCGCAGCGAAAAGCAGCGGCGTCTGGCGCAAGTGGCGAGTCTGGCTGACGGTGTGGTGTTGCCCACCGACAAAATCGTAGCGGCGCTGGAGGCGTTGATCCTGCCTGGCGACCGCGTGGTGCTGGAGGGCAACAACCAGAAGCAGGCGGATTTTCTTTCCCGCTCCCTGGCCAAAGCCGATCCGGGCAAGCTCCACGATCTGCACATGATCATGCCCAGCGTCGGCCGCTCCGAGCACCTGGACCTGTTCGAACGCGGCATTGCCCGCAAGCTCGACTTCTCTTTCGCCGGTACTCAAAGCCTGCGCATCAGTCAGTTGCTTGAAGACGGTTTGCTGGAAATCGGCGCGATCCACACCTACATCGAACTCTATGCGCGGCTGGTGGTGGACCTGATTCCCAACGTCGTGCTCTCCGCCGGTTTCATGGCCGACCGCGCCGGCAACATCTACACCGGACCGAGCACCGAAGACACCCCGGCGCTGATCGAACCAGCGGCGTTCAGCGACGGTATCGTCATCGTTCAGGTCAATCAATTGGTGGACGACGTCAGCGACTTGCCGCGTGTGGACATCCCGGCGTCCTGGGTCGATTTCGTTGTGGTGGCCGACAAACCGTTCTACATCGAGCCGTTGTTCACCCGCGACCCACGGCACATCAAGCCAGTGCACGTGTTGATGGCGATGATGGCGATTCGCGGGATCTACGAAAAACACAACGTGCAGTCGCTCAATCACGGCATCGGTTTCAACACCGCCGCCATTGAACTGATCCTGCCGACCTACGGTGAATCCCTCGGCCTCAAAGGCAAGATCTGCCGCAACTGGACGCTCAATCCGCACCCGACCCTGATCCCGGCGATCGAAAGCGGCTGGGTCGAAAGCGTGCATTGTTTCGGCACCGAACTGGGCATGGAAAACTACATCGCCGCCCGCCCCGATGTGTTCTTTACCGGGCGCGATGGCTCCCTGCGTTCCAACCGGATGTTCAGCCAATTGGCCGGGCAATACGCGGTGGACCTGTTCATCGGCGCCACCCTGCAAGTCGATGGCGACGGCCATTCTTCCACCGTGACCCGTGGTCGTCTGGCAGGTTTCGGCGGGGCGCCGAACATGGGCCATGACCCACGAGGTCGTCGCCACGGCACACCGGCCTGGCTCGACATGCGCCACACCGACGTGGCCGAACCGATGCTCGAACGCGGCAAGAAACTCGTGGTGCAAATGGTCGAGACCTTCCAGGAGGGCGGCAAACCGACCTTTGTCGAAACCCTCGATGCCATCGAAGTGGCGAAAAAAAGCGGCATGCCGCTGGCGCCGATCATGGTGTACGGCGACGACGTCACCCACCTGCTGACCGAAGAAGGCATTGCCTATCTGTACAAGGCGCGCTCGCTGGAAGAGCGGCAGGCAATGATCGCTGCCGTCGCAGGCGTGACCGCCATCGGTCTGCGCCATAACCCGAAAGACACCGCACGCATGCGCCGCGAAGGCCTGATCGCCTTGCCGGAAGACCTCGGCATCCGCCGCACCGACGCTACCCGCGAATTGCTCGCCGCCAAAAGCGTGGCCGATCTGGTCGAGTGGTCCGGTGGTCTCTACAACCCGCCCGCCAAATTCAGGAGCTGGTAATGCACGCATTCAACCTGCAACCGAAAACCCTGACCCTCGCCGAGCGGCTGGCGGATATGGCGGTGGACGCGCTGATCGACGAAGCGGACCTGTCGCCGAAACCGGCGCTGGTCGACCGTCGCGGCAATGGCGCCCACACTGATTTGCACTTGGGGCTGATGCACGCTTCTGCACTTTCGCTATGGCCAGCCTTCAAGGAAATGGCCGAAGCCGCTATCGACATCGGCGAGATCGGTTTGCCGCTGCGCGAAGCGGTGGGCCTGATCGGTCGTGAAGGCGAGCAAGCGATGCTCGCGACTACCAATGGCGTCAATACTCATCGCGGGGCAATTTGGGCATTGGGCCTGTTGGTCGCCGCTGCCGCGTTGCAGCCCGAATCCACCAGCGCCGGTGCAATCACCTTGCGCGCTGCGCGGTTGGCCTTGCTCGACGATCGTTACGCTCCGCGTCCGCTCAGCCACGGTGCACAAGTCTCCTTACGCTACGGCGCTCGCGGTGCCCGTGAAGAAGCGCAACTGGGTTTCCCGGCGGTGACTCAACGCGCTCTGCCGCAACTCAAGCGCAGCCGCGCCAACGGGCAGGGCGAACAGAACGCCCGGCTCGATGCGCTGCTGGCAATCATGACCAATCTGGCCGACACCTGCGTGCTATACCGCGCAGGCGAGCAAGGCTTGCAGGCCATGCAGCTCGGCGCCCAAGCGGTGCTCGACGCAGGCGGCAGTGCCAGCCTCGCCGGTCGTCGTCGGCTGCATGAGCTGGACGAACAACTCATCGCATTGAATGCCTCGCCCGGCGGTGCTGCCGACCTGCTCGCAGCCTGCCTGTTCATCGACCGTGTCGAGTCGGGCGAGAGCCTTATCCAGGGAGCGTTTTGATGGAAACCTTATCCTTTGAATTCCCCGCCGGACAGCCGCCACGCGGACGCACGCTGGTGGGTTGTGTCGGCTCGGGCGATCTGGAAGTGCTGATCCAGCCGGGCCAGGCCGGCAAGCTGACAATCACCGTGCAGACCTCGGTCAATGGCAGCGAACAGCGCTGGCAGCACTTGTTTGCGCGGATGTTCGACGGTCAGACGCCAGCGGCGATGGACATCGATATCCACGATTTCGGCGCCACGCCCGGCGTAGTACGCCTGCGTCTGGAACAGGGCTTCGAGGAGATCGGCCATGACTGACAGTGCAGCCTTGCTCAACAAACACAGCTTCGTCGAACTCGGCGCCCGACAACGGGCGAAGGCCTTGCTTGACGCCGGCACCTTTCGCGAATTGATCGATCCGTTTCAGCGCGTCATGTCGCCATGGTTGTCGCGTCAGGGCGTCGTGCCGCAAGCCGATGACGGCGTGGTGATTGCCAAGGGCAGCATCGACGGATTGCCGGTGGTAATCGCCGCCATCGAAGGCGCTTTCCAGGGTGGCAGCCTCGGTGAAGTCGGCGGGGCGAAAATTTCCGGCGCGCTGGAACTGGCCGCTGAAGACAACCGCAAAGGCGTTCCGACCCGCGCCGTGTTGCTGCTGGAAACCGGTGGCGTGCGCTTGCAGGAAGCCAACCTGGGTTTGGCTGCGATTGCCGATATCCACGCGGCAATTGTCGACCTGCGCCAGTACCAACCGGTGGTCGGTGTAGTTGCGGGCAGCGTTGGTTGCTTCGGCGGCATGTCGATTGCCGCCGGGTTGTGCAGTTACCTCGTGGTGACCCAGGAAGCACGCCTTGGCTTGAACGGTCCACAGGTGATCGAGCAGGAAGCCGGGCTTGAGGAATACGACTCCCGCGACCGTCCGTTCATCTGGAGCCTGACCGGTGGCGAGCAGCGTTTCGCCACGGGGCTGGTGGATCGCTATGCGGAGGACGACGTGGCGCAGATTCGCCAGCAGGTCGGTGAGTTGCTCAAGCAAGGTCTGCCGGCGCAGCAACGCAGCCGCCAGGCCGATCTGTTCCTGCAACGGTTGGCGCGTCTGGACGCCGAACCGCAAATCGAACCGTCGGTGGTTCGCGACCTGTATCAAGGAGAGCGCTCATGAGTTCGTATTCCCTCAGAGGCTTGAACTGGTTCAACGCCTTGAGTGCCGATGCCAATCCGGTCGACGGTTTGCCGGCCTCGTTGAAAGTCGCCGATGGATTCCTGGCCGGGCAGCCCGTGCGGTTTATCGCGGTGGTGGCTGACCCTGACAACCGTTTCGTCCGAGCCCGCAATGGCGAAGTCGGTTTGCTTGAAGGTTGGGGTTTGGCCAAGGCTGTGGATGAAGTGATCACAGCAGATCAGGACAAACCGCAGAAACGCGCGTTGATCGCCATCGTTGACGTACCAAGCCAGGCCTACGGTCGTCGTGAAGAGGCGCTCGGCATTCATCAGGCGCTGGCCGGCGCGGCGGACAGTTATGCCCGCGCACGTCTGGCCGGGCATGCCGTTATCGGTCTGCTGGTGGGCAAGGCGATGTCCGGGGCGTTCCTCGCTCACGGTTATCAGGCCAACCGCTTGATCGCCCTGCGTGATCCGGGTGTGATGGTGCACGCCATGGGCAAGGCATCGGCGGCGCGGGTGACTTTGCGCAGTGTCGAAGAACTGGAAACCCTGGCCGCCAGCGTGCCGCCGATGGCCTACGACATCGACAGCTATGCCAGCCTTGGTTTGCTGTGGGAAACCTTGTCGGTGGAGCAGGTCGAACAGCCGACTTCGGTGGATCTGACGCGGGTGACTGAGTGCCTGACGCAAGCGATGGGCGATGTTGCGGAGAAGGGTGCCGATCTCAGCGGTCGCCTCGGCGCAACCAACCGCGCGGCATCAAGCAAGGTCCGCCAATTGCTGAGAGAACAGTGGTGAATACGTTTCTGGCCCACGACCTGCTCTGGGGCATGACCCCGGCGCAGTTGCCTGCGGACGCTCCTGCGTGGGCGATCGAATCGCTCAGCGCCGGGCAACCGGTGGTGGTGCGCCGCGCGGTGTCGACGTCGGATCGGATTGCGGTCGGCGTGCGTGGGCGTTTGCGGGAGCAGCGTTATGCGACTTCGATGGCGATGGCTTCGATTACCCGTCGAGTGATGCCAGAACAACTTTGCCATGTCGACAGCGCCCGCGACTTGCCGGCCGTCGAAGCCTTGGCGCAATTGCGTCCTGCACTCGATGCCTGCGGTTGGGTCTGGGGTGTCAGCGGCAGCGCCGGGTTTGAATTGGCCAGCGGGTTTGCAGCCCTTCATCAGGGCAGTGATCTGGATCTGATTTTGCGCACGCCACAACCTCTGGCGCGTGATCAGGCTCGGGAGCTGGTGGCGTTGCTCGATACGGCGCCGTGTGTGGTGGACATGCAATTGCAGACGCCGTTGGGCGCCGTTGCCTTGCGCGAATGGGCGGGTGCGTCGAATCGCGTGTTGCTGAAAAACGCCATCGAAGCCTGTCTGGTGACGAATCCATGGAACCCGCAGGAGCAGGCAGCGTGAGCAGCTTGCTGGTGTTCCCGGGGCAAGGCGCGCAGCAGCCGGGCATGCTCCAGCGTTTGCCTCGGGAAATCCTGAGCGAGGCAAGCGACGTGCTCGGTGAAGACGTTTTGCTACTGGATTCTGCCGAGGCATTGCGGTCGACAAGGGCGGTTCAGCTTTGCTTGCTGATCGCCGGTGTGGCGGCTTCACGGCAGTTGTCGATGTCGCCGGATTATGTCGCGGGGCTTTCCATCGGCGCCTATCCGGCAGCGGTGGTGGCCGGTGCCCTGGGTTTCAGCGATGCGCTGCATCTGGTCAGCCTGCGCGGTGAACTGATGCAACGGGCGTATCCACAAGGCTACGGCATGACCGCGATCATCGGTCTCGATCTGGCCACGGTGGAAGGTTTGCTGGCGCAGGTTCACAGCGTCGACACACCGGTTTACCTGGCCAACATCAACGCCGATAACCAGGTAGTAATCGCCGGCAGTGACGGTGCGATGAAAGCCGTGGCCGAGTTGGCGAGAAGTCGCGGCGCCGGTCTGGCCAAACGTCTGGCAGTCAGCGTGCCGTCGCACTGTCCGCTGCTGGAAACGCCGGCGAAAACCCTCGCCGAAGCCTTCGCCAAGGTGTCACTGCAAACCCCGAAGATCGGTTACCTGAGCGGCAGTCGCGCGCGGCCGGTGATCAAGGTCGACGCGCTGCGCGACGACCTCGCGTTCAACATGTGCCGCGTGGTGGATTGGCGCGGCACCGTGCAAAGCGCGTATGAGCGTGGCGTACGTCTACAGATCGAACTGCCGCCCGGTGCGGTACTGACCGGGCTGGCGCGCCGGGTGTTCGAGCAAGGCACCGTGATCGCCTTCGACGGTGCACGGCTCGATACCCTGCAGGCGCTGATGCGTGAGGAGGGAAGCCGCCAATCCTAGACCACCGACTCAGGCTTCGAACAACAAAAACAACATTCGACGATGCACTTTGAGGACAACAACAATGATTATTTACGGTGTGGCGTTTCTCGCCTTCTGTACCCTGGTAGGCATATTCATCGGTGAACTGCTCGGCAAGTTGATCGGCGTTCCGGCCAACGTCGGCGGCGTCGGCATTGCCATGCTGCTGCTGATCGGCCTGGGCAGCTACCTCAATAAAAGCGGTTGGTTCAAGGGCAAGACCGAGCAGGGCGTGGAGTTCTGGAGCGCGGTCTACATTCCGATTGTCGTAGCGATGGCGGCCCAGCAAAACGTATACGGTGCGCTCAAGGGCGGGCCGATGGCGATCCTGGCGGGGACAGTGGCGGTGGTGATTGCCTTTGCCCTGGTGCCGGTGCTGGTGCGTATCGGCAACAAACAGCCGACTTCGATCAATCCTGCGAAGACAGTGGGGTAATCGCCATGTACGAATCGATGATGAAGGTGATTACCGGTTACGGCCTGATCAGTGGATTTTTGGTTGTCGGCGTGACCATGTGGGTGTCCTACTGGATCTCCAATACGTTCACCAAAGGTCGCCTGCACGGTTCGGCCATTGCCATTCTGCTTGGGCTGGTGCTGTCCTATGTTGGCGGTGCGTTGACCGGTGGCCAGAAGGGCGTAGTGGACATTCCATTGTTGTCCGGGATCGGTCTGTTGGGCGGCGCGATGCTGCGGGATTTCGCCATCGTTGCCACGGCATTCGGCGTGAGTGTCGATGAGCTCAAACGTGCCGGGTTTGTCGGTGTACTGGCGCTGTTTGTTGGCGTGGGCACTTCATTTATTGCCGGGGTCGCGGTGGCGATGGCGTTCGGTTATACCGATGCGGTGAGCCTGACGACTATCGGCGCGGGCGCTGTGACCTACATCGTCGGCCCGGTGACCGGCGCGGCCATCGGTGCCAGCTCCGAAGTCATGGCGCTGTCGATTGCGGCGGGACTGATCAAGGCGATTCTGGTGATGGTGATGACACCGTTCGTGGCGCCGATGATCGGCCTGAACAATCCGCGCAGTGCGGTGATTTTCGGTGGCTTGATGGGCACTTCCAGTGGCGTGGCCGGTGGCTTGGCGGCAACTGATCCGAAGCTGGTGCCTTATGGGTGCCTGACGGCGGCGTTCTATACCGCGCTGGGTTGTCTGCTCGGGCCTTCGCTGCTGTTTTTGATCATGCGTGGGTTGTTGGGCTAAGGACGCCATCGCGGGCAAGTCGGATCGCCGCACCGCCACTCCCACAGGGACAGCGCAGTACCTGTGGGAGCGTGGCTTGCCCGCGATGCAGGCGACACGGTTTCAAGCCTGCCGATTGGCATACATCCGACACTCCGCCAGCAGCGCCAGCAGGTTCGGATCGCGCTCCTTGGCCTTCAAAAACACCACGCCGATGTGCTGCTGCAATCGATATTTTTCCTGCAACGGGATCAGCTTCACCCGGTTCTCGTACACCGCCGCAATCCTGCCCGGCAGCAACGCATAACCCACGCCTGAGCTGACCATGCTCAGCAAGGTGAAGATGTCGTTAACCTGCATCGCCACCTTCGGCTCAAACCCCGCCTGCTCGAAAACCCGTTTCCCGTCCCGGTGCGTGGCGAAGCCCTGGGTCAGGGTGATGAAGGTTTCATCGCGCACTTCCGCCAGGTCGACTTCGGTCCGTTGCGCGAACATCGAGTCGGCCGGCGTGGCGAGGAAAATATCATCGGAGAACAGCGGAATCTGCTCGCAGTCGGGGTCGTTGACGCTGTCGTCCAGCGACACCAGGATCGCATCGACTTCCATGTTCTTGAGCTTGTAGAGCAGGTCGATATTCGAGCCCAGAATCAGATCGATGTTGAGCTCGCTGCGCCGGATCTTCAGGCCCATGATCAACTGCGGCACGGTCTTCACCGTCAGCGAATACAGCGAGCCCAGCTTGAAGCGTTCAGCGGAAAACCCGGCAGCCTCGCGGGTCAGGCGCACGCTTTCGACGACATCCTGAATTAGCTTCTGCGCCCGCTCTTCCAGCACAAAAGCACTTTCCAGTGGCGTCAGGTTACGGCCCTCGTGCTTGAACAGCGGACAACGCAAGGCGCTTTCCAGAGAGTGGATCGCCCGGTGTACGCTGACGTTGCTGGTCTGCAACTCGGCGGCGGCGCGGGCCAGGTTGCCGGTGCGCATGAAGGCCAGGAACACCTCGAGTTTTTTCAGGGTCAACTCTTCATCGATCAGCATGGGGGCGGACTCTTTTTGGAATGATCCGATTGTGCACGCACGCGGGTTGTTGTAGGAGCTTTGTAGGGGACGCGTTGTACAGAAATATTGCGCTTTTAAGCTTCAGACCTGAGCCTTGGGTGTTGTGGTAGCGATTTTCGAGGAAAGCAACCGATGTATCACGGGGAAAGATTGAACGCCTGGACGCATTTGGTCGGGGCGGTGGCGGCGACGGTCGGTGTGGTGTGGATGCTGGTGATCGCCAGCATGGACGGCAGTCCGTGGAAGATCGTCAGCGTGGCGATCTACGGTTTTACCTTGATGTCGCTCTACAGCGCATCGACCGTTTACCACAGCGTGCGCGGGCGCAAGAAAGCGATCATGCAGAAGGTCGATCACTTCTCGATCTACCTGTTGATCGCCGGTAGTTACACGCCGTTTTGCCTGGTGACCTTGCGCGGGCCGTGGGGCTGGACGTTGTTCGGGATCGTCTGGGGGCTGGCGCTGATCGGCATCCTGCAAGAGATCAAGCCGCGCTCGGAAGCGCGCATCCTGTCGATCGTGATTTATGCGGTGATGGGCTGGATCGTGCTGGTAGCGGTCAAGCCATTGCTGGCGGCGCTGGGGGGCGCCGGGTTCGCCTGGCTGGCGTCGGGTGGCGTGTTGTACACCGTGGGCATTATCTTTTTTGCCCTCGACCATCGGCTGCGCCATGCCCACGGGATTTGGCATCTGTTCGTGATCGCCGGGAGCTTGCTGCACTTTGTGGCGATTTTCTTCTACGTTTTGTAAACCGAGTCGCGGCCAATCGCTGGCAAGCCAGCTCCCCCAGGATTGTGGTTGGAACACGGATAATGTGTTCGACAAAAAAAGCTGTGGGAGCTGGCTTGCCAGCGATGGGGCCTTAGAAATCCCCCCAAAGCTGCTGGGCCACCGCCAACGCCACCACCGGCGCTGTCTCGGTGCGCAACACCCGCGGGCCGAGGCGGGCGGCATGAAAACCGTTGGCCTTCGCCTGTTCGACTTCGGCATCCGACAACCCGCCTTCGGGGCCGATCAGGAACGCCAGCGTCGCAGGCTTGGCATGGCTCACCAACGGCTCGGCCACCGGATGCAGTACCAGCTTCAATTCAGCTTCAGTCTGTTTCAACCAATCCGCCAACAGCATCGGCGGATGAATCAACGGCACCCGCGAGCGCCCGCATTGCTCGCAGGCACTGATCGCCACCTGACGCCAGTGCAGCAGACGTTTGTCGGCGCGCTCGTCCTTCAATCGCACTTCGCAGCGCTCGCTGAAAATCGGCGTGATTTCGCTGACGCCCAACTCGGTGGCTTTCTGAATCGCCCAGTCCATGCGCTCGCCACGGGACAAGCCCTGGCCGAGGTGGATCTGCAACGGCGATTCGACCTGACCGGCGAATTGCTCATCGATCTGCACCACCACGCGTTTCTTGCCGACTTCCACCAGCGTGCCGCGAAATTCATGGCCGGAACCGTCGAACAATTGCAACGCAGCGCCCTCGGCCATGCGCAGCACGCGACCGATGTAATGGGCCTGGGCCTCGGGCAATTCGTGCTCGCCGGTGCTCAGGGGGGCGTCGATGAAGAAGCGGGACAGTCTCATGCTGGATCTCTGGAAAAAGTATTGGTCATCTGGATCGGTGTGACTTGTGTGGGAGCGCAATATCAACCCGGATCGCGGAACCCCGGATGGAAATCCTTCGGCACCGCCACGCTGACGCTGTCACGGGTGGCGATGTCGATGCCTTCGCTCGCCACTTCGGCCAGAAAATCGATCTGCTCCGGCGTAATCACATACGGCGGCAGGAAATACACCACGCTGCCCAATGGCCGCAGTAAAGCACCACGCTCCAGCGCATGCTGGAACACCTTGAGGCCACGGCGTTCCTGCCACGGATACGCTTCTTTAGTTGCCTTGTCCTTGACCATCTCGATGGCCAGCACCATGCCGGTCTGGCGGACTTCGCTGACGTTCGGGTGATCGACCAGATGCGCCGTCGACGAGGCCATGCGCTGCGCCAAGGCCTTGTTGTTCTCGATGACGTTGTCTTCTTCGAAGATATCCAGCGTCGCCAACGCCGCCGCACACGCCAGTGGGTTGCCGGTGTAGCTGTGCGAATGCAGGAAGGCGCGCAGGGTAGGGTAGTCGTCGTAGAACGCGCTGTAGACCTCATCGGTGGTGATGCAGGCCGCCAGCGGCAGGTAGCCGCCGGTCAGGGCCTTGGACAGGCACAGGAAGTCTGGACGGATGCCGGCCTGTTCGCAGGCGAACATCGTCCCGGTGCGGCCGAAGCCGACGGCGATTTCGTCGTGGATCAGGTGTACGCCATAACGGTCGCAGGCCTCGCGCAGCAGCTTGAGGTACACCGGGTGATACATACGCATGCCGCCGGCGCCCTGGATCAGCGGCTCGACGATGACGGCGGCGACACTGTCATGGTTCTCGGCCAGCGCCTGTTCCATTGCGGCGAACATATTGCGCGAGTGTTCTTCCCAGCTCATGCCCTCGGGACGCATGTAGCAATCCGGGCTCGGCACTTTGATGGTGTCCATCAACAGCGCTTTGTAGGTTTCGGTGAACAGCGGCACGTCGCCTACCGACATCGCCGCCATGGTTTCACCGTGGTAGCTGTTGGTCAGGGTGACGAAACGCTTTTTGTTCGACTGGCCGCGGTTGAGCCAGTAGTGAAAGCTCATTTTCAGCGCAACTTCGATGCAGGACGACCCGTTATCGGCGTAGAAGCACCGGGTCAGGCCTTCCGGCGTCATCTTCACCAGACGCTCGGACAGCTCGATCACCGGCTGATGGCTGAAACCGGCGAGAATCACGTGTTCCAGCTGATCGACCTGATCCTTGATGCGCTGGTTGATCCGCGGGTTGGCGTGACCGAACACGTTGACCCACCAGGAGCTGACCGCATCGAGGTAGCGTTTGCCTTCGAAATCTTCGAGCCAGACGCCTTCACCGCGCTTGATCGGGATCAGCGGCAGTTGTTCGTGGTCTTTCATCTGGGTGCAGGGATGCCACAGCACCGCGAGGTCGCGTTGCATCCACTGATTATTCAGGCCCATTTTCTCTCTCCTCGAGGCGGTCCGCGGCAGGCGCGAACAAACAATCGCGCAAGCCTATGCAATGCATCGCGCGGGGACAACCCATTGTGTCGATTGAGCTACTTTGTATAGGCCGATAGACGCTGCTGGCGGGCGTTTGAAGGCTGACGTATCCTTCGCGGTTCTTGAGCTGTCTGGCTCGCAAAACCGCTATTTTTTCGTGTATTTCCGGAGTTCGCTGAATGTCTGTCGGTTGGCTGCGCGCCTGTGCGCTGGTGATGTTGGGGCTGTTCAGCGTATCTGCGCTGGCCAAGGATAAAACCGCGATCGTGATCGGCGGCGGGGTCTCGGGCCTCACTGCAGCGTATGAGCTGCAGAACAAGGGCTGGCAGGTCACGCTGCTGGAAGCCAAGCCGAGCCTGGGCGGTCGCTCCGGCATGGCCACCAGCGAGTGGATCGGCAACGACAAGACCCAACCAGTGCTGAACAAGTACGTATCGACCTTCAAGTTGAGCACCACGCCAGCCCCTGAGTTCGTGCGCACCCCAAGTTATCTGATCGATGGCGAGTATTTTTCCGCCACTGACCTGACGACCAAGCAACCGGCCACTGCCGAAGCGCTCAAGCGCTACGAAAAGACCCTGGACGACCTGGCGCGCTCGATTGACGACCCGCTGAACCCGGCCGCCAACAGCACGCTGCATGCCCTGGACCAGATCAACGTGTCCAACTGGCTGGATCGCCTGAACCTGCCGGCCACCGCCCGTCAGTTGGTGAACCAGCAGATTCGCACCCGTTATGACGAACCTTCGCGCATCTCGCTGCTGTACTTTGCTCAGCAGAGCCGCGTGTACCGTGGTGTTTCCGATCGTGACCTGCGGGCTTCGCGTCTGGTCGGTGGCAGCCCGGTGCTGGCCCAGGCCTTCGTCAAACAGCTGAAAACCATCAAGACCAGCTCGCCTGTCTCGGCGATCATCCAGGATAAGGATGGCGTTACCGTCAAAGTCGGCAGCGTTGGCTATCAGGCGGACTACGTCGTGCTGGCCGTGCCGTTGCGCGCCCTGAACAAGATCCAGATGACCCCGGCGCTGGACGCCCAGCACCTGGCTGCGATCAAGGGCACCAACTACGGTTGGCGCGACCAGATCATGCTGAAGTTCAAGACCCCGGTATGGGAGCCTAAGGCGCGCATGTCCGGCGAGATCTTCAGCAACGCCGGCCTTGGCATGTTGTGGATCGAGCCAGCCCTGAAGGGCGGCGCCAATGTGGTGATCAACCTGTCCGGCGACAACGCGCGCGTGATGCAGGCGTTCGGCGACAAGCAGATGGTCGATCAGGTGTTGATTCGTCTGCATGCGTTTTATCCACAGGCGCGCGGTTCGTTCACCGGTTATGAAATCCGTCGCTATAGCACCGACCCATCGATGGGCGGCGCGTACCTGGCCTTCGGCCCGGGCCAGATCAGCAAGTTCTGGCGCCTGTGGGAACGTCCGATTCAGCGCGTAGCCTTTGCCGGCGAACACACTGACACCTTGTACCCGGGCACCCTGGAAGGTGCGCTGCGTACCGGTCAGCGAGCGGCCAGTCAGGTCGAAGATCTGGCGGCGGGCAAGTCGTTCGAACCAGAGAAAGTGGCTCCGGTGGCGGCGGCTGCAGCGGCAGGCGCTGGTGCAGTCGCGGCGAAGAAGGGCAACTTCTTCACGAACCTGTTCGGCGGCTCGGACGACGAGAAAAAGCCAGAGCCCGTCAAGGCACCTGAGCCGGTAGCACCGGCCCCAGCACCTGCCCCCACACCAGCCCCGGCCGCTGCACCGGCCCCGGTCGAAGCGCCGAAGCCTGCGACGCCAGTGAAAGCCGAGCCTGCCAAGAAGGTTCCAGCCAAGACCCCGGCGAAACCGGCCGCCAAAACCGAGGCCAAGAAAGCCCCGGCCAAGGCTCAGGCAAAAAAGGCTGAACCGGCGAAGAAGCCAGCAGCCAAACCGGCGGCGACTACTGAGTCCAAGGCTCAGTAACGGTCAGATGTAAAAAAAGCGCGGCCCGAGGGTCGCGCTTTTTTTTGTCATCAAAATGAGACATCGCGGCGTTGTCTGCCAGTCCTACACGCCTCAGCGATACATCAGAGACTTCCCACAAGCGAATCAGAAGGGAATGATGGGTAGCGCTTGACCTTGAACTCTATGCTCTTCAGAAACTGGAGAGCACATGAAAGAACTGACATTGATCATCCTGTTGATAGTCCTTTCTGGTTGTGCAAATGCCGAGTTATTTACTGAGGAATACAGGCGGAGATACGGCCATGAACTGGCCCATAAATGCGATATAAATCCGTACGATCCTGACTGTTTACAGCCTCGTCCCGTGTACCACAATTAGGCGGGTCGGAGAGGACTGAGACCAGGCACCGTAACGTACATGCGTAAAAAGCGCGGCTTAAGGGCCGCGCTTTTTTTGCCCAGAGAAAAATCGGCGGTAGCCATCGAATAAACCTTTTGATACAGGTGTTCTCTGGTTTGTATTCACTTTTTTTCACAATTTCGACTTTAATCTTTCCTTAACTCGCTTGCTTCAGACTCTTGATCGGTTTTCTCGATATTTCAAAGCGAAATTTTCGGCTTTAATTCGATAGATAACTCGATAGTCTTGGGCCAGCACTTACAGGGATCTAGGCAATGCAGCTACGAAACTCTACTTCCCGCTACGGCTGGGTCAGCATTTTCATGCACTGGGGCGTGGCGCTGGCGGTTGTCGGTCTGTTCGCGTTGGGGCTGTGGATGGTCGGTCTCGACTACTACAGCACCTGGCGCAAAGACGCGCCGGACCTGCACAAGAGCATCGGCCTGGTGTTGCTGGGTGTGATGCTGTTGCGTGTGTTGTGGCGCTTTGTCAGCCCGCCGCCGCCGACCTTGTCCAGCTACAGCCGCATGACGCGCCTCGGCGCCAAGTTCGGCCATGGCTTTCTGTATCTCAGTCTGTTCGCTGTGATGATTGCCGGTTACCTGATTTCCACCGCAGAAGGTGTCGGTATCCCGGTGTTTGGTTTGTTTGAAGTGCCTGCACTGGTGTCCGGGCTACCGGACCAGGCAGATACCGCTGGCGTGATTCACCTCTACCTGGCGTGGGTGCTGGTAATTTTTTCCGGCCTCCATGCGTTGGCAGCATTGAAGCACCACTTTATCGACCGTGATGTGACCCTCAAGCGAATGCTGGGTCGCAAAGCCTGAAGTTCAACCTCGACTCCAAAGGAAAACAAAGCATGTTGAAAAAGACTCTGGCCGCTCTGGCAATCGGTTCCGCCCTGTTGTCCGCCGGTAACGTAATGGCCGCTGACTACGTGGTCGACAAAGAAGGCCAGCACGCCTTCGTTGACTTCAAGATCAGCCACCTGGGCTACAGCTACATCACCGGTACTTTCAAGGACATCGATGGCAAGTTCAGCTTCGACGCTGCCAAGCCTGAAGCCAGCAAGATCGAGTTCAACGTGAACACCGCCAGCGTGTTCACCAACAACGCCGAACGTGACAAGCACATCGCCAGCAAAGACTTCCTGAACGCCAGCAAAGCCACGTTCGTTTCCACCAGCGTCAAACCTACCGGCAAAAACGCCGATGGCAAGGACACTGCTGACGTGGCTGGCGACCTGACTATCCTCGGTGTCACCAAGCCAATCGTGGTCAAGGCCACGTTCCTGGGTGAAGGCAAGGATCCGTGGGGCGGCTACCGTGCAGGCTTCGAGGGTAACTTCAGCATTAAGCGTTCCGACTTCGGCAAGCAGAAAGACCTGGGCCCATCGTCCGATGCAGTTGAACTGTACGTGACGTTTGAAGGTGTCAAAGCGAAGTAATGCTGAGACTGTAGGAGCTGCCGCAGGCTGCGATCTTTTGATCTTTTAAAAGATCGCAGCCTGGGGCAGCTCCTACAAAAGCACTTTGCAGCACATACAAAAATGCCCCGATTCTCACGAACCGGGGCATTTTTTATTGCAGTGATAAATCAGCGATTGCGGGTCAGCAATGCCGGTTTTTCACCACGAGGACGGCTTGGCAGTTGATCCAGTTGCTCAGGCGTCGGGAAGCGGTCAGCCTTCGACTCCTTGTGCATGATCTTCGGCGCAGGACCGCGCGGGTTCTGCACGGCCGGTTCCGAACTCGGTTGATCGTCACGGGCCGGGCGGCGGTTGCGCGAATCTTCGCGACGGGCCTGGCCGTCACGTGGTGCACCGTTGCGTGGACCGCTGCGCTTGGCGGGTGGCGTACCGGTGGTGGCGCCATCGCTGTTGCGTGGACCGCTCTGGCGACCCTGTGGCTTGCCGCCACGTGGCGCGCCCGAACCTGCAGCGGTGCCTTGTGCCGGAGCACCCGGACGACGGCCGCGGCCCTGAGCGGGTTTCTGCTGCGGTACGTAGTCGACGCGGTTACCGAAGTTATCGACATCATCGTCCAGGAACTCGTCCGGCGCACGGTCAGCAGCGGCGCGGGGCGGCTGGCTTGGCTGACGCTGTTCACGGGCCGGAGTGCCTTCGCGAGGCTTCTGCTGACGGGCTGGACGCTCGCCGCGTTCGCCCGACGCCGGTTTTTCCTTGCCCTTGTCCTTGCCTTTGTCTTTACGACCGCTACCGCCGCCACCGCCATTCGGACCGTCGCCACGCGGGCCACGTGGATTGCGCGGGTTGCGCATGTCCGGACGCTCGCGTACTTCAGGTTTTTCCGCTTCGATGGTGCTGGCATCGAAGCCCATCAGGTCGCCGTCGGCGATTTTCTGCTTGGTCATGCGTTCGATGCTTTTCAGCAGTTTTTCTTCGTCCGGAGCCACCAGCGAGATCGCCTCGCCCGAACGACCGGCACGGCCCGTACGGCCGATACGGTGCACGTAGTCTTCATCGACGTTCGGCAGTTCGAAGTTGACCACGTGAGGCAACTGGTCGATATCGAGACCGCGCGCAGCGATGTCGGTGGCAACCAGGATGCGCACGCTACCGGCCTTGAAGTCGGCCAGGGCTTTGGTGCGGGCGTTCTGACTCTTGTTGCCGTGGATCGCGACGGCGCTCAGGCCGTGTTTGTCCAGGTACTCGGCCAAGCGGTTGGCGCCGTGCTTGGTGCGGGTGAACACCAGCACCTGTTCCCACGCACCAGCGGTGATCAGGTGCGCCAGCAGCGCACGCTTGTGGCTGGCATGCAGACGGAACACGCGTTGTTCGATACGCTCGACCGTGGTGTTCGGCGGCGTGACTTCGATGCGTTCCGGGTTGTGCAGCAGCTTGCCGGCGAGGTCGGTGATGTCCTTGGAGAACGTCGCCGAGAACAGCAGGTTCTGCCGTTTGGCCGGCAGACGGGCCAGGACCTTCTTCACGTCATGGACGAAGCCCATGTCGAGCATGCGGTCGGCTTCGTCCAACACGAGGATTTCCACGTGGGACAGGTCGACGCTGCCTTGGCCGGCCAGATCGAGCAAGCGTCCAGGGCAGGCTACCAGCACGTCTACGCCACGGGACATGGCCTGAACCTGCGGGTTCATGCCGACGCCGCCGAAGATGCAGGCACTGACGAACTTCAGGTCACGGGCATAGACCTTGAAGCTTTCGTGCACTTGCGCCGCGAGTTCGCGAGTGGGGGTCAGGACCAGTACGCGCGGTTGGCGCGGACCGTGACGCTGGGATTTGTCCGGGTGACCGTTAGGGAACAACCGCTCCAGAATCGGAAGGGCGAAACCGCCGGTTTTACCAGTACCTGTCTGTGCCGCGACCATCAGGTCGCGACCTTGCAACACGGCGGGAATGGCCCGCTGTTGCACCGGAGTAGGCTCGGTATAGCCCGCCGCCTCGATGGCGCGGACTAAAGCCTCGGAGAGACCGAGGGAAGCAAAGGACATGAGTAATCCTGTTTTAGTTAGGGCTTGGCCCAATGGGAGTCTTGCCTGGCGCGAATAGCGTTTAAGAGGACGCAATCCCGTCCGGTCCTGCTTCGGTCTCGAAGGCTCGTCTGGAGCGCTCGCGCGGGCTGAAAAGCTGCGCTGTAGCGGGGTCGAGATGCCTTGAACGATTCCGAGCGTCCGGGCGTGAGCCTGGCGGGAAGGCCGGAGTATAACAGAGCAATCACTGCGCGCCGCTTTCCTGCTGCTCAACGGTTTTTGCACGTATAGCCGTGGCGCTTGCGGGACTCACGGCAGCGCTGGGATCGGCGCCGTAGCGGGCGCTCAACTCCGCGTAGGCCGGTTCGCGCTTGAAGCGCTTGAGTTCGGCACCGAAGCGTTGCACCAGCAAATCCATGCCGGCATTGCGGCGTACCGCCAGAAACTGGCTTTGCTGGCTGATGATGGTCGGGTTTTCAGTGATCTTGTCGCGGATCTTCAGCTCGTCGAGCAAATGCTGGCCGACCCGGCGGTCGGTGATCAGCAGGTCGATTCGTCCGCGCACCAGTTTGCCGAAGTTGGCTTCATGGCTCGGTGCCGGTTCGCGGGTGAACAGTGTCGAGTCCCTGAAATCCTGGCTGTAGAGGTAGCCTGGCGAGGTGCCGATGGTCAGGCCGCGCAGTTCGTCGAGGCTGAGAAACGGGTGCGGGCGCTCGTTGGCGTAGAACATCACGAACTGGACTTCCGAGAGCGGCTCGCTGGGGTAGAGCAGTGTCGCATCGCGCTCATCGCTGTGAAAAATGTCCAGCGCGCCATCTGCCTGACCGGTTTCGAGCATCGACAGGCAACGTTTCCACGGGAGGAACTGCCATTCCACTTCGATGCCCAGGCGCTTGAAGACGATCGCCGTGGTTTCGTAGTCCAGGCCCAGGGCTTTGCCGTTCTCCTCATAGACGTAAGGCGCCCACGGTTCCGTGACAATGCGCAGCTTCTCGCCCCAAGCGGTGAAGCTAAAGCAAGTAAAAAGCACAACGGTGAGCAACTGGGCAATGGCGGGCATGGCCTGAGGTTAGTATGCCTATCGCCTAATGAGAAGCTCTGGCGTGCATGTTTAACCGCTGTATTGGGCAGATTGCGTGCGACTTCTCTATTTGCTTGGAGAATTGAGCAAGTGATCGTGGATTGCCTCGCGCCGCTGCCCAAGAATCAGCTTGACCAGGCCATTGGTGAACCAATCTTCGAGCAAATGCCGGCAAACCGGGGTGCCAAGGCGTTCCTGCTGGTTTTGCAGGGCCTTTTCCCACCAGACCGGCCCGCAGGCTTTGTCGAATTCGTTGGGATGTTCATAGCAGCCATACAGAATTTCACGAATGAACTGACGCAGATGTGCGGGCAGTGCCAGGGTGATGATTTTGTAAAGCATCCGCTGGGATCGTGGTGGCCGTGGAAGCCGGGCCGATACGCGACGGGTGTCGTTCAGGGCTGCCTGGCTGGTCGGTTGCGCGGCATGTTTGACCACCCAGGCCTTGACCTTGGCCCTGAACAATTGCTTGCGGCTCCAGTAGTGATGGATCAGGTCCGGACACTTCTTGACCTCCAGCGTCCGATAGGCCGCCACCGACAGGCAGAACTCTTCGAGGGTGTAGGCGCCTTGGGCGGACGGGAACAACTCGTCGATCAGCGCGATCGAGCGATCCAGCACGTGAACATCCTGGCGGTGCAAACCGATGACGCCGGAGTTGAGCAGCATCATTTGATCGTCAGCCAGGCCTTTTTCCATGAGCGTGGCCGACAGTGCGCTGTAGAGCACGTTTTCTTTGTTGTTGCCGTAGTGGGTGTAGTAGTCGTTACACAGCAGCGTGCCGGGTTGCACGCGTTCAAACAGCTTGAGCGGCGAGCAGTGGAAGAACGTGTCGGTGTCGATCAGCAACGCGGTTTCGGCCTCTTCGAGCACCGTACGCAAAGCGACGTGCTTGGCGCGGAAATGATAGCCGTGGGGTTCGTTCCAGCGTCGGCGTGTTTCCTCGTCGAGGGCGCGCACGCGCACCGGCAGGTGTTGATAGGGCTGCGGGTTGTCGCTGAAGACCTGGATGTCGAGCGCCGCATCGGGTGTTTCACGCAACCAGCTCAGGGCACTGGAGATACTGAACACGGCTTCCTGATGGTATGTCTCGGAACCGAAAACCAGGTAGACGAGTTGTGGGCGTGACGTCGAAGGGGCGGTCATCATTAAACTACAGCGTTCCGTGGGTTCGTTTAAATGTAAAAAGCCCTCCGAAGAGGGCCCGTGTACCTGTGTGGAGACGATCAGCGCGGTAGCTTCAGGTTGTTCCACACGGCCAGGCTGGCTTCTGCCTGGTTCAGGGTATAGAAATGCAAACCGGGTGCGCCACCTTGCAACAAACGTTCACACATTTCGGTGATGACCTGCTCACCGAAGCGTTGAATGCTCGGAGTGTCATCGCCGTAAGCTTCCAGTTGCTTGCGGATCCAGCGCGGGATTTCCGCACCGCAGGCATCGGAGAAGCGCGCCAGTTTGCTGTAGTTGGTGATCGGCATGATTCCCGGAACGATCGGGATGTTCACGCCCAACGCCCGTACGCGATCCACGAAGTAGAAATAGCTGTCGGCGTTGAAGAAGTACTGGGTGATCGCACTGTCGGCGCCAGCCTTGGCCTTGCGCACGAAGTTGGCGATATCGTCTTCGAAGTTGCGCGCTTGCGGATGCATTTCCGGGTAAGCGGCGACTTCGATGTGGAAATGATCGCCGGTCTCTTCACGAATGAATTCCACCAGGTCATTGGCGTGGCGCAATTCGCCGCTGGCCATGCCCATGCCTGACGGCAGGTCACCGCGCAGGGCGACGATACGGGTGATGCCGGCGGCCTTGTACTGGCTCAGCAGGCCGCGCAAGTCGTCCTTGCTGTCGCCCACGCAGGACAGGTGTGGCGCGGCAGGGATTTTGACTTCGCTTTCGAGCTGCAACACGGTGTTGAGCGTGCGATCACGGGTCGAACCGCCAGCGCCATAGGTGCAGGAGAAAAAATCGGGGTTGTAGGTAGCCAGCTGACGAGCAGTGGCGAGCAGCTTTTCATGCCCAGCATCGGTCTTCGTAGGGAAGAACTCGAAACTGTAGCGACGATCTTGGGACATGGTCATACCCTTGAAAACGCACAAGCCTGAGAAGCCTGCCCCCACAGGGAGAGCAGGCAGCGGATCCGATCAGTAACGGTAAGCGTGCGGCTTGAACGGACCTTCGACCGTCACGCCGATGTAGTCGGCCTGGGTCTTGGTCAGTTGAGTCACGACGCCGCCGAAGCCACGGACCATTTCCAGGGCCACTTCTTCGTCGAGTTTCTTCGGCAATACTTCAACGGTCAGGCGCTCGGCTTTCTGGGCTGGCGACAGGTCGGCGTACTTCTGGCCAAACAGGAAGATCTGCGCCAGAACCTGGTTGGCGAACGAACCGTCCATGATGCGGCTTGGGTGGCCAGTAGCGTTGCCCAGGTTAACCAGACGGCCTTCGGCCAGCAGGATCAGGTAGTCATCGTTCTGCGGATCAAAATCGCCAGCGCCGGTACGGTGGATCTTGTGAACCTGCGGCTTCACTTCTTCCCATGCCCAGTTCTTGCGCATGAAAGCGGTGTCGATTTCGTTGTCGAAGTGGCCGATGTTGCAGACAACGGCGCGCTTCTTCAGGGCTTTGAGCATGTTCGAGTCGCAAACATTGACGTTGCCGGTGGTGGTCACGATCAGGTCGATCTTGCCCAGCAGCGCTTTGTCGATGCTGGCTTCGGTACCGGTGTTGATACCGTCGATGAACGGCGAAACCAGTTCGAAACCGTCCATGCAGGCTTGCATGGCGCAGATCGGGTCGACTTCGGAGACTTTGACGATCATGCCTTCCTGACGCAGGGACTGAGCCGAACCCTTGCCCACGTCGCCGTAACCGATGACCAGTGCTTGCTTGCCGGACAGCAGGTGGTCGGTGCCGCGCTTGATCGCGTCGTTCAGGCTGTGACGGCAGCCGTACTTGTTGTCGTTCTTGGACTTGGTCACCGAGTCGTTGACGTTGATGGCCGGGATCTTCAGCTCGCCTTTGGCCAGCATGTCCAGCAGGCGGTGTACGCCGGTGGTGGTTTCTTCGGTCACGCCGTGGACGCGATCCAGCACCTGCGGGTACTTCTTGTGCAGCAACTCGGTCAGGTCGCCGCCATCGTCGAGGATCATGTTGGCATCCCAAGGCGCGCCATCCTTGAGGATGGTTTGCTCCAGGCACCACTCGTACTCTTGTTCGGTTTCACCTTTCCAGGCGAAAACCGGGATGCCGGCGGCGGCGATGGACGCTGCAGCCTGGTCTTGAGTCGAGAAAATGTTGCAGGACGACCAGCGTACTTCGGCACCCAGGGCAACCAGGGTTTCGATCAGTACGGCAGTCTGAATGGTCATGTGGATGCAGCCGAGGATCTTCGCGCCCTTGAGCGGTTGCTCTTCGGAGTACTTGCGACGCAGACCCATCAGGGCTGGCATTTCGGATTCGGCGATGATGGTTTCGCGACGGCCCCAGGCAGCCAGGGACATGTCGGCGACTTTGTAGTCGGTGAAATCTGCAGGCGTGTTGACAGCGCTCATGAAGAGCCTCCATTCGTAATGTATGCGAATGGGCGCCGTTGTGCGTTTAGTGTCCGGCCGAGGCCAGGCAACGCCCCATCCGAGCCTGACAGGTTGAACCTGCTGCAGCGCCCCTCGGACAGGTGGCGGGAAAACGGTATCAAGTGGAAGTTACCGTTTTGAAACGGGGGCGATTATAGCGGGCTATGCTGATCTTCCAAAGGGTTTCTGTTGGTCAATGTCCGAACGGTAATCGAAGCCATAGTCGATGCTTGATAGAGCTCTGGCGCGGGCTCTGCCATGATTGCGGGCATCAATCGGCAAGACGGTCAGGAGTGAATATGAATTTCCACACCCGCAAATGGGTTAAACCCGAAGACCTCAACCCCAACGGCACGCTGTTCGGCGGCAGTCTTCTGCGCTGGATCGACGAAGAAGCGGCGATTTACGCCATCGTCCAGTTAGGCAACCAGCGCGTGGTCACCAAGTACATTTCTGAAATCAACTTCGTCAGTGCTTCGCGTCAGGGCGACATCATCGAGCTGGGCATCACCGCTACCGAATTCGGTCGCACCTCGATCACCCTGACTTGCGAAGTGCGCAACAAGATCACCCGCAAGAGCATCCTGACGGTGGAGAAGATGGTTTTCGTCAACCTGGGTGAGGACGGCTTGCCCGCTCCCCATGGCCGGACCGAGATCAAGTACGTCAAGGACCAGTTCAAGGATGACGGCAGCGTCGATTAATTCGAGCAAGACGAACGGAATCTGAACCGCGCGGGTCGTAACTACATCGCACGCCAGCGGTTCAGGAGTTCCATGGACACTCGAAAAGACGGCAAGACCCCCGATCTCTCGGCAAAAGAACAGCACGAGGTCGAAAAAAACCAGCCACCGCGCGCGGCGGTGCTGCACGAAATCATCCGGACTCAAGGCGATAAGGAACTTGAGCGCAGCATTGCCGCTCTGTGGTGGTCGGCGTTGGCGGCAGGGTTGACCATGGGCCTGTCGCTGATGGCCATGGGCTTGCTCAATTCCCGCCTGCCGGACGACGAAGGTTTCAAGGTGATCGCCAGTTTCGGCTACTGCGCCGGCTTTCTCGCGGTGATCCTCAGCCGTCAGCAACTCTTCACCGAAAACACCCTGACCGCCGTGCTGCCGATCATGAGCAAACCCACCCTGGGTAATTTCGGTCGATTGCTGCGGCTGTGGGGTGTGGTGCTGTTCGGGAACCTCTGCGGCACCTTGCTGGTGGCTTACGTCATGCTGGAATTGCCGATTTTCGACAGCAAGACCGACGTGGCCTTCCTCGACATCGGCCGCAAGGTCATGGAAAACCATGCCAGCCAGATGTTCGCCAAGGGCATTATCTCCGGTTGGATGATCGCCACCATGGTCTGGATGATCCCCTCCATGGAGAGCGCCAAGATGTGGATCATCATCCTCATCACCTACTTCATGGCGCTAGGGGATTTCACTCACATCGTGGTGGGTTCGCTGGAGGTCGCATACCTGGTATTCGCCGGTGAATTGCCATGGCAGGATTTTTTTCTGGTCTTTGCCGGCCCGACGCTGGCGGGCAACATCATCGGTGGCAGCTTTATTTTCGCGTTGATCAGCCATGCGCAAATCCGCAGTGAGTCCGGCGCGCCAAAAGATAAGGGAAACCAAGCCGAGCCGGAGTCTGATGAACACTAGCCGGGCGAGGCCTCAAAAGCTCGCCCGACCGAATGGCACGTAGTTTTTATCCGCCGGGAATCACCCATGCTCGGGCTTGATCGACTGTTGTCGAATTGAACGGGCGTGACGAGTTAGGGAAGTTGCGCGAGACGTACTGATCGGCAATCCGATTGAGTACAGCGTTGTAACCCTCGGCGCTGGTAGTTTCTCGCAGGTCAACGATTGCTGCCTTTAACAGCTTGACGTTTGAATCAGGCTGGTCAAGACGGTACAGGGAAGGATAGATCACTTCGCGAATGAAGTTTTCGCTCTTGGTTACGATGTCGCGGGCGCCCATTTCTTTGATAGCTGCGGTTAAAACAGCAGACTTTGGCCCTGTTGCCTTGGCATCCATGCGTTTAACGGCTTGAAGCAGCTCCATGTAATCCGGAACGTTTCCATGGTTGAGCTTTTTCGCCAGCCATTCAATCTTGCCCGGCGTGTCGCCGAGTTGATCAAGAGCGTGAATTGCATCTTTCAGTGGAGCAGTGAGGTTCAGCTTGTCGGAGCCTGTGGCTTTCGCCTCGATCAAGGCTTGGCTTAAGTCCGTCATCGTCTGTTGAGATTTTTGGCGGAAGTCGATGACTTCTGCGCAGCCGGGATCGTTTTGCAGTTCATTCGCTGCAGCTTCGAACATTTGGTCATCGAGGGCCAGAAGTGCGCCACCGATGGAGTTGAATGTGTAGGTTTCGCCGCTTTCATGGCGTTTCAGATATTCACTCACCTCAACTTCCAGTTTTTGCTGTAAGTGGTTTTTGTGCTTCAACGGCATGCTGAAGTTGACGGTGCCATTGAACGTACCCGTAAAGTCGCCTTTTTCAGTCTTCAATGGAACGACGATTGTTTGCTTTTCAAAGGCCTTGAGGCCGCTTGCTTCTTGTGCGTCCCGAGCCGCGTAGCGAACGCCGACGATTTTATCGGCCAGTGCCGAGCCCACGGTCCCACGATCTTTTTTGGTGTCGTTATTCCCGCTCTCGAACTTGAGGATTAGCTGATCGCTTTCGGGAATCGGACTCATTGGAAATTGAGGTTCGTAAAGGTCCAGAACCGGTGTGTTGAGCATGATTCCGCCGTCCTGGAAGGACGTTAGCTCTCCCTTAGTTTGAAAGGGCAGTCCCTGTTCCGAAGGCTTCTGAAAAACGACGGGCAACGAACCTGATATATGGGCCGCGCGGGCTACATCCATATCCGGTGTCAGACTGGCATTGAACACCACCATTTGCGGGCGTCCGTCGAGCATGGCCGTTCCGGTGATGTTCAGTTGTTTGATTTCAGGCAGCTCTTTGCTGAGTGTCGCCAGATCGCCGAATGTCACATAGCCGTTGGTGTTTATTTGCTCAACGCAGTCTTTGGTGGCCTGTGAAAGCTGTCGCTGCGGATCGTTAAGGGCGTGTTTGAAGCGTGACTGAACAGACTCAACCATTTTCTCGTGAAGCAGTTCTTCCAGCGGTGCGGCTTTGGACTGGAGGCGAGGCATCAGATCGAGCAGCAGCCGTCCAATGCTACCCGCCTTGCCGGGGACTTTTGCGATGCCCTTGCCGATGACGGAGCTGACGTGCTGAATCGGCCCGAGAATCTTGTTGTGACTGTCGAGCAGTGCGACGAGGTTAGTCTCGTCCGACATCTTGTCGAAGTCTGCGTGGCCCATGCCACTGGCCAGAAAAGCCGCTGAAATGGCCCCGGCCGATGAGCCGGAGATAGTGCGGATCTTGTCCAGCACCTGGTCGGCCTCCAGTGCCTTGACCATCCCCGAGAAGGCGACGCCCTTGGCGCCGCCACCACTGAGTACCAGGCGCTCGATGTCGGGGAGTTTCAGGTCCATCTCGACAACGCCGTCTTCATAGCGCCGGATAGTCAGCGCTCGATCTGTCACGCAGTGCACCAACACTTCGCACGTACCCTGTCCGATACGCATGGAACCGTTCTGAAAGTCTGCGCAATCATTGTCTATCGGGGTTGTGGGTGAGTTGTGATCGGTGGTGTTCGCGACACTCAAAAGACGTGTCGAAATTGATTGGCTGATGGCACCAGTCATGTTTGCCTCTTCCTTGATAAATGTTCGGAAGCGACACTTTAGCCCCGATGCGGCGCAGCAAAACCTCACGCATCAATTGGCAATAAAGCCGGGGAAGACCAGCAAAAAAATACCTGAAACGCTCTGGCATAGGCCATTCCGGTGCGCGTCAGTAATCGGCTATACGGTTTGGAAAATATTCACACAACGCCTGTCCCCGGTGCGTGGGTGTCCGCGGCCAATTTCTGATCGGGTCACGGCTCAATCTGGACCAGGTTTTTTTCTTCCCCTGCTCTCCGGCGTTGCAGGTAGATATAGAAGAGCGCGGTCAGGACGGTCAGACCGCTGACCAGTGCGCCGGTCCAGGGCAGATCCGCCAGATCGGCTCCGCTGGCTACTACCAATCCGCCAATCCAGGCACCCGCCGCGTTGCCGAGGTTGAACGCGCTCTGGTTCAGGGTTGAGCCGAGGTTAGGGGCTTCGTGAGCCTGATCGATGATCAGCAGTTGCAGGATCGGACACAGGGCGAAGGCAAATATTCCCCACAGCACCAGCGTGATCGCTGCCGGGACAACCGAGTGGCTGGTCTGGCTGAAAGCGGCCAATACCACCACCACGGACAGTGCCATACCGACCAGTGAAGGCAGCAATCGGCTGTCGGCGAGACGGCCGCCGAGCATGCTGCCCGCGGTCAGGCCGACCCCGAACAACAGCAGCATGATCGTCACGCCGTGGGGGCTGACGCCGGTGATGTCCTGCAGAATCGGCGCGATGTAGGTGAATACGCTGAACAGACTGGTCGAGGCCAGTACGCTCATGCCCAGAGCCAGCAGCACATTGATCTTGCCCAGTACTTTGAACTCGCTGGCGAGGTTGGCCTTGTCCATGGCGATGTCTTTCGGCAACCAAACCCACTGCGCGATTACCGCGATCACGCCGATCACCGAAACGGCCCAGAACGTCGAGCGCCAGCCGGCGTATTGTCCGAGCGCAGTGCCCAGTGGCACGCCGAGCACGTTGGCCAGGGTCAGCCCGGTAAACATCATGGCAATCGCCTGGGCCCGTTTGTTCGGCGCGACCAACCCGGCTGCAACCACTGAGCCGATCCCGAAAAACGCGCCGTGACACAGCGCCGTGACCACTCGCGCTGCCATTAACGTTGCGTAGTTTGGCGCCAGGGCACAGAGCATGTTGCCGAGGATGAACATCAGCGTCATGCCCAGCAACGTGGCTTTACGTGGCATGTTGGCGGTACCGACCGCGAGGATCGGCGCGCCGAACACCACGCCCAGGGCGTAACCGGTGATCAACAATCCAGCATGGGGAATGCTCACCGCGAGATCGCGGGCGACATCGGGCAGCAGGCCCATGATGACGAATTCAGTGGTGCCGATGCCGAACGCGGCAACAGCGAGGGCAAGCAAAGCGAGTGGCATGCGCAAGGTCTCTGTCGGTAGTCTTGACGCTCTGATCAGGCATACGCATGCCGAAGACCGTTCTCGACGAGAGCGGGCCAGGGCAGATTTTTATTGGAATTAGTCTGTGTGCAACTGAGTGCGGCGTGGTCGTTTGCAGTATAAACAGCCGCTGACATATGGCGAATCAAATCTCCATCCGCTTTATGTAGGAACTGCCGAAGGCTGCGATCTTTTTATTTTTAAAAAGCACGATCAAAAGATCGCAGCCTTCGGCAGCTCCTACAGGTGGAAATTGGGGTAACAATAAGGAGTGTGCCGTGCTTGCGACGGCGTTGGTGTTGGTGGCGGCGCTGTTGCACGCGGCGTGGAATACCCTGATCAAATTCAGTGCGGAACGGTTGCTGGTCGTGGCCTGCATGGACAGCGTGGCGCTGCTGTTTGTCGCCATGATGTTGCCGTTTGTGTCCTTGCCGCCGCTGGAACTATGGCCGTGGATTCTGGCCTCGGCGGCCTTCGAGTTGCTCTACCGCTATTTGCTCATTCAGGCGTATCGGGTCGGCGATCTGGGGCTGGTCTATCCGCTGATGCGCGGATTGTCGCCGCTGGTGGTATTGGCGCTGACGCTGGTTTTTGCCGGCGAGGTGCTGACGAACCAGCAGATCTTCGGGATCCTGCTGATTCCACTCGGTATGTTGTGCCTGCTCTGGCAGGGCGGAGGTGGTGCGCGCCTGCCGTGGTCGATGTTGCCGGTGGTGGCGCTGATCGGCCTGTGTATCGGTTGCTACACCTTCATCGATGGGCAGGCGCTGCGGCGTTGGTCGCATCCACTGGATTATCTGGTCTGGGTCACGCTGCTCAGTGCCTGGCCGTTCCCGTTGCTGGCGTGGGTGCGCAAGCGGCCGGCCTTCAAGTTGTTCTGGCGTGAACAGTGGCGGTTGGGATTGGCGGTCGGTTTCTGCGTGTTGTTCAGCTACGCTCTGGTGCTGTGGGCCATGCAGCTGGGCTCGATTGCCGAAGCGGCGGCCCTGCGTGAAATCAGCGTGATTCTGGTGGTGCTGTTCGGCATGCGCTACCTGAAAGAACCTTTCGGCCGACCCAGGCTTCTGGCCTGCGGGCTGGTGTTGATCGGCATGCTGGTGATGAAATTCTGACTGCTCTGAAACGTGAAAAAGGGACTGCTTTATGACGGTTGCTCTGTGGTGCATCTTGATCGCGATCTTCCTGCCGTATGTGTGCACGGGCGTGGCCAAGATCAGCGGCGGATATGGTTTGAGACACAATCATGACCCTCGGGGGTTTCTTGATTCCCTGGAAGGTCTGGGCAAGCGGGCGAATGCGGCGCAGCTGAACAGCTTTGAAGTGACGCCAGCGTTTGCGGCTGCAGTGATCGTGGCGCATCTGGCGGGCAATGCCGAATTGGTGACGATCAATGTGCTGTCGGTGTTGTTCATCACCAGTCGTCTGCTCTACATCATTTTCTATCTGACGGACCTGGCGACGCTGCGGTCGTTGATGTGGTTTGTGGGGATGGGGCTGATCGTGAGTTTCTTTGTGGTGTCGGCTTAAAAGAAGGATCAAAAGATCGCAGGCTGCGCCAGCTCCTACATCGAGCGTGCAGCCTGCGATCTTTTGTTTTTAGAGCTTGTCGGCCACTTGAGGCACTTGCGGCAGCGCTGCGCCTTTTGGCCAAAGCATCCAGATTTGCCCCTGCTGCTTCATGTCTCCCGCCAGTTGCCCGGCCGCATCGCCGGTGCCCCAGAACAAGTCAGCACGCACTTCGCCGGCAATCGCGCCGCCAGTGTCCTGAGCAGCGACCGGTCGAACCAATGCAGTACCGTCCGGTTTGGTTGTGGATAACCAAAGCAGACTGCCCAACGGAATCACCTTGCGATCTACCGCAGCGCTGTATCCCGCAGTCAGGGGCACATTGAGCGAGCCGCGCGGCCCTTCGTTGCTGTCCGGGTTGCGAGTGAAGAACACATAGCTCGGGTTGCTGCCGAGCAGCTCTGGAATGCGCGACGGATTAGCCTTGGCCCAATTACTGATCGCGCCCATGGTTACGTCTTCTTTTTTCAGCTCGCCTTGCTCCACAAGCCAGCGACCGATTGGCCGATACGGGTGGCCATTCTGGTCGGCATAGGCAATGCGCAGCTGGCGACCACTGTCGAGCTGGATACGACCCGATCCCTGGATTTGCAGGAATTGCAGGTTCATTGGATCAGTCAGCCAGGCCACTACCGGCGCCTTGACTCCGTTGGTTTCGATGGTCGCGGCATCGTCGTAAGGCTTGAGCACTCGACCTTCGAGCCGGCCGCGCAGGCGCTTGCCTTTGAGTTCCGGATAAATGCTGTCGAGCGAGACGATGATCATGTCTTCGGGGACGCCGTACACCGGGATGTTCGCTGTGGCGGTCTGGGTCAGGCTGCCGGGATAAACCGGTTCGTAGTAGCCGGTGATCAGGCCGTTGGGGTTGTTGTTGGCGGCGCGCAGGCCGTAGACGTCGAGGTTCTGCTTGAGAAAGCCGCGAATATCGCTGGCCGTTTGCGGCACATTGGCGGCGGCTGCGCACGTACCGCCCCAGACCGGGTCGGCCTTGAGTCGGGTGCAGGCGCTGCGCCATGAACCGAAACCGGCGACGAGGTCGGTGTCCGACACTGCCGGCAGCGCTTCCCATGTAGCACTGGAGTAAGTGGCCAAGGCATGGGTTTTCGGTTGTTGCTTGTCGCCACCGGTGCAGCCTGCGAGCAGGGCCACCATCGGCAGGGTCCAGGCCAGGCTGTGACGCCACGCCTTGAAACGGCTGTTCATGGAGTAATTCCTTTGCCGGTTGCCTGGGTGCTCCATGCGCTCAGGCAACCCGTATTGATAATAGGGCTATTGGTGTTTGCCGATGACACGAGGATACTGGCCGCCGTTTCCCGTGACCTGAAGCCACCATGACTCTCAAAAGACTTTCTGTTGTATTGCTGGCCTGTTTGACCTTGTCCGCTTGCGGCGGTGTCGATCCCAATTCTCCGCTCGGTCAGCGCAAGGCCATTTTCAAGCAAATGCTCAAGACCGGCGAAGACCTGGGCGGCATGTTGCGTGGGCGTATTCCGTTCGATGGTCCGAAGTTCGCTGACGGCGCGGTGAAACTCGACGCGCTGTCCCATGAGCCATGGAAGCATTTTCCTCAGGTGCGTGAAGAAGACCACACCAGCGCCACAAGCGATGTCTGGGACAAGCAGGCACGTTTCCAGGAAATGGCCCGCACCCTTGAAGCCGCCACCGGTGAATTGGTGATCGCCAGCCAGGTCCAACCCTACAAGGCCAGCAACCTGGGGCCGGCGGTGCAGAAAGTCGAAGATGCCTGCAGTGCGTGCCATAAACAGTTTCGGGATCATTGATTGCTGAAAAGTTCGCAGCCTTCGGCAACTCCTACAATGGAATGCGAACTCCTGCAGGAGTTGCCGAAGGCTGCGATCTTTAGATTTATTTATCCAATTCGTCGACAGCTTCCTGCAACTCCTTGCGGGATTCGGCGAGTTTGTCTTTGCGCTTGTTGATCTTCTCGGGGTCGCCTTTTTTCATGGCCTTGTCGAGATCAGCCTGACGCTTGCTGACTTCGTGCTTGGCGTCGAGCACCTTGTTTTCCCGTTCTTTCTTCAGCGAGGCGTCAGTGCAGTTGGCGGTGACTTCGCTCAAGGCTTTTTCCAGGCCTGCCTGCTGGTCGGCATTGCCATGGGATTTGGCCAGTTCGATCTGGTTGATGATGCCTTGCTTCTTGGCGGCACAACCGGTCAGGCCCGGGGCGTCTTCGGCGGCCATCAATGGAGCGGCCATTACGCTGCAAAGGGTCAACAGGGCCAGCGGTGAAAGAAATTTCATAAAAGCTCCATGTGAAAAGGCAATCGGGTCGAAGCGGCGATGGCTTGTTTGAGCCCATCAGTACTATTGGGTTCCCGGGTGGGAAGGCATTGTCGGTGGCTAAAAGCCGTCAATCCCTGCCTCACGTAATGTTTCACTCAAGGCCAGGACCTGTGGGTCGCGGAAAAATGAGCTCAGTTGTGTCGCGCGTCCGGGGCCGATACCAGGTTCGGCCTGCCAGTGTTCGGTGCTTCGTTGTGCGAGCGCCTGCCAGGAATCCGCGAGGCGTGCCTGGCCGGTCGGCGGCATGCCCAGCGCTTTGAGCCAGCGGGCGAAGGGGCGTTGCCGGGCACTCTCGAAACTGCTCGAAAGGCGCGCAGCACTGCGCTCGCCGAAACCATCAATGGTAGCAAGCTCTTGAGCATCGAGGGTCAACCAATCCAGCAGACCGTTCAGACGGCCTGTTACAAAAAGTTTTTCCCAAGTGCCAGGGCCGACGTGGGGCAAGGCCAGACCCTGCTTGCCACTGAGCCAGGTCAGACGGGCGAGAAACTGACCTTCGCATCCCGTTGTCGGCTGCCAACAACTCAGCGCATGAAAATCCGTCGCCAGCGGCACACTCAATTCCGCACGCTCGATGCTGCGCGCCACCACCGAGTCCAGTCTGGGAATGGTCAGGCCGGCCAGGCTGATGGCGACCTGGTCGCCCGGTCGAATGTCCAGCGTTTGCCAGCGTTGCAGGGAACTCACACTGACGCGTTTGATTAATCGGTCATCGAGCATCACCGGCGTCAGTTCCAGTACCGGGGTGATTCGCCCGGTCCTGCCGATCTTGAACTGGACCTTGCGCACTTCAGCCAGTGCCTGGGCGAAGGGGTACTTCCAGGCAACGCTCCAAAATGGTGGTTTGGCATGCCAGCGTTCGGCGGGTGGGCGCTGGTTGTGCCGCAGAACGATACCGTCGCTGGCGAATGGCAGGGGCGAGCGATACCAGTGATCGCGCCACTGCTCGGCATCGGCAAATTTGTTGATGGAGTGGCTGTACGGCGTGGTTGGCGGAAAACCCAGTTCCTCCAGCCTTTCGATGCGCTCCGACACACTAGCCGGACCTTCGGGCCAGTCCCAGATAAACAGGCCAATCCCGGTCGCCTGCTCGGCGCTCAAATTCCTGCGGGCCATTAAACCTGCAACCGTGGTGCGGGCATTCAGGCTGCCGGCCTGGGCCTGAATGTGATCGGTCAGACGCCAGTAGAGTTCGCCTTGCACCAGCAGGTCCAGCGGCTGTGAGAGTCGCTGGGGAATGGCGGCGATCTGTTGCGCCGGAGCTGTCCAGTCCTGGCCGTGCGTACCATCGCCGCGACTGATGGCTTGAATGAACACACCATCGCGATAAATCAGGGTCACGGCAACGCCGTCGACCTTGGGTTGGACCCAGATATCTGTACGGTCACGCAGCCAGTTTTCGACCGCTTGCCCATCGCGCAATTTGTCCAGGCCGGTATGGGCGACGGGGTGCGCGAGCGTGCCGCGTGCAGTGCGTAACGGTTCTGCGGATGTACTCAGGTTGAAGCAAAGGCGCCATTCGCTCAGACGCGCGCGGGACTGATCGTAGAGTTCGTCGGCGACCAGTGAACGGCCTTCGCGGTGATAGCTGTCGTCCCAGGTATCAACCTGTTTTTGCAGTGCGGCGATTTCGTTCGAGGCGCGTTCGGCTGGCCAGTCGGGGCATGTGGCGGCGTCCGCACTCAAGCCGGAAAAGCTCAGTACAAAAATGAAAAACAGGTGCAGGTTAAAAGGCATCGTGAGCTTCCTTGCTCAATGGGTTGCCTGAAGATTAGGAAGGATTTCTGAGCTCGCTCGGCCGGATGTTTTTCAGTGTGTTTCGATGCTGGAAGGTCAAAAGATCGCAGCCTCCGGCAGCTCCTACAGAGTTCTCCAGCGAACACAAAAC
>NZ_JBSVXD010000029.1:0-44833 GCF_054070755.1 Pseudomonas sp. SDO5591_S426
ACGTTCCCGTTCCGTTGGACTTCAAACCCCTAACGCAGCGGACTTAGCTTTTCGCCCAGTCGTACACGGGCTGTTCGTACACCAGCAATTCGCCGCGCTCGGCGATCAGCTCTTCACCGGCCTTGATGCAATTTTCTTTCAGCTCGTCCAGCGTGACCCCATAGAACTCAGCCACGGTGGCGCCTCGGCGAGCCGGTGTTTCCCCACCATCGCGCAGGTTGAGAAACATCATGTGATGACGTGGCAGGCCTTCAAACGGGTTCTTCGGTGTGGTCATATCGTTCTCGCTCGTGGTGGGGGTTCATTTGTCGTTATGGGTAACGCGGCGTCACTCCTTCGGCACCCACTCGCCGTCGACATACTCGCCCTCGGGGTCTGCGGCCTTCGGCTTGTGCTGGCCGAGATAGAACAGCGTGCAAGGATCTCGGTCGCTGGTTATGCCTGGCACTATCTGCAACAGCTCATATCCCGCCTCGATCAGCTCATTGGCTTGAATAAAATCGCTCACTTCCTTGATTTTTCCGATATGCGCAAAGCTCATGACTATTCCTTAGATTGCCGTATTGAAGTAGCCAGCGTAGCGCATCATCCATCCCGGCAGGGGTGCCCTTTTTTCGTAAGATTGGCCGGAAAAGTTTTCCCGATTAGGTGCAAAGTTTTTCCGGTACCGGCGTTATGGGTAACGCGAACTTACTCCGGCGCGACGCCGTCCCACTTGGTCACCGCCGCATCGATCTCGGCATCCAGCGCCCGAAAGGTCGCCTCATCAATCAACCCCTCGCACTGCAAGGCGTCGATCCAGCCACGGGCAATGCCGATGTCTTCCCGCCACGCCTCAAGGGCTCAAGGGGTTGGGGCCTATCCAACTAGGTTGACGGAATTTTCTGGGGTTCCGGCTTACACCCCCTAAAAGCTAAGAGCTATGTTGTCGCGCTTCGCGCTCGTTGTTTTGCTCGTGCTCGCCCTGGCGGGCTGCACTGCGCTGGCATACGGCTTGCAAACGCAGGGTTGGTGAGCTGGTGGTGAGGGGCGGGCAAAACTCACCCTAAAGCGACCTAAGTCGCCTTAGTTTGAGCCTGACCACTACAGACGGATTACGCTGGGCCGGAGCCGCTGTCTGGAGCCTGGTCGGGAGTGCATCAGGGTACGCCCCTGCACCTGTCCGTGTTACGCCACGTATCAGCGCCCGACCCCGTCACAGACCGCCTGTCATCACGCTGCAAGGAAGGGTAATCACCCAATGTCCCTGCTCTGTATCAGACAGACAACTCATACCGGTCGCAGCTTTGGTCGGTTCCCCCAGTAGCTGCGTAACTGTCACCGCGCACACGCTGTCGTCACTTGTCCTGCCACCCGTGTGCAACGGTGGAGTTCGTGAATTGCGGGCGCTCGCAGGTCATCTGAATGTCAGGCGCAGGGCTAGACAGAACATAGAAATATGCTCAGAATGTCACTACGAGTCTCGCTCATGGCCGTCAAACCAGATTCTCCGAGACTCCGTGGTAAGGGTGCTTGCAGGCGCCGCTTACCAACCAACGCCCCCTATTTGGGGGCGTTTGCGTTTCTAGACCCCGCCATTAGTGGTTAGGGGCCTTTTTAACAGCCTGTGGGCTGTCTAATTCTAACGTGAACTGTGGATGCTCTATCCCAGCTTCCAGCTCGTCCAGGTACCTCAATACCGCTTCGCGCAACACTGCCGAAGTGGTAGTGCCGCGCGCTCTCATCGCGGAGTCAAAACGCCGCTTAATCGAATCGGTCACTTTCGTGGCCATGATGGTTTGCGCTTGTGCGGTCATAGTCGTTGTCCGGTTATACCGTTTAACTAACCGTCAAAAAGTAGCGGTTAAACCGTTAAACGTCAAGCGGACTGACGTGGCCCCTTGATCGGGCCGGTTTTTATGTCCGGGACCTGGGGAGTTGCGCAGGGTGTTTGGATTGTACAAACCAGTTTTTTGGATTGTACAAACCACTCGGAGGGTGGGACCTGGGCGGGGAGACTGGCCCCGGAAATGAAAACTGGCCCCGAGGGGCCAGCTTGTTTACTGGATGGTGACGGCGGAATATCCGCTTCCGCATTTTCGGCTGTAGCCGTCGTCATGGGTCACGAATACGCTTTGCGCTGTCTGGCTCACCAGGCCGCGCAGACGGTCGCTATGGCGGTTGAGAGAGGCGCAGATTTCACTTTGCAGGCTGTCGCCGGCGTTGAGGTGGTAGGAGGGCAGTACAGTGGCCCAAAGCTGGCCAGCGCGGAACGCCTCGACGGTGGGTTTTGCTACGCCAGCTTCACGGAAGTTATCGCGCAGGTTGCGATATACCCGGTCAATGGCTTGCTCTACAGCTGCGTCCGACACCGTGCGGCAAGCGTTGATCGAGTCGGCACCAAAGGATACGGTTTCGCCGTGCATCATGTGGTAAATCGAACCTTTGTAGTCGATACCACCATCGAAGTACGACGCCTGGAAGCGGCAGGTAACAGCCTCCACCTGCTTAGCGTTCGGCCCATCGTTCCATGCAACGGTAATGCTCGCGCCCATGGAATAGGTATGGCTGCGAACACTGAAACGAACGTCCGGGAAAGACTCTTTGAGCGCCTTGCGAACGAGCTTTGCAGTGTCTGCGCAGGTAAGATGCTTAGTAGTCATGGCGTAACTCCATCTAGTTAGCTGTGATTAGAAGCCCTGGTACGGTTGCCGCCGTCCGGGGCTTCGTTGCTTATGCAGCCCTTCGTCTGCATGGGTCCATTATACTGCCGAATTAACTGGTAAGTCTATACTTTTCTTTACCTTCTGTCGTGTGATAGGGTGCTTATGCCAATGCGGAAATTTGTTTTCCGTAGTAGCATCTTTTGATCTTCTGTCGGAGGACGCCCATGGAAAAGTCAGACATAGAGAAAGCCCGAGGGATTGAGCTGGCCAGCGTTATCGAGGGCTTTGGCGGAATACGTGATCCAGCCGATCCCAAGAACAACTGGAAAACCCATGCAGGCCGGATAACGGTCACGGACCAAAAGTTCTACAACCACGATGCCGACAAGGGCGGCGGCGGTGCCATCGACCTGGCCATGCACCTGGGCGGGTTTGGCTTCAAAGACGCTGTGGCCTGGCTGGGGGGAACCCACGGCCGCGAAGCCGCAGTGCAGACCTACCAGGCCGAAGCTCGTCAGCAGGCCACCAGAATCCTAGACAGCACCCCCAAGCCCAAACTTGAAATCCCCGAGCAAGATCCCCGCAAGCTACCGAAAGTGAGGGACTACCTCACAAAAACACGCGGCATCCCTGAACAAATCGTCAATACCGCCATCGAAAAGGGCCGTGTATGGGGAGATAAATACGGCAATGCTGTGTTTACGCTCCGCGACCTGGACGGGAAAGTTTCCGGCGCAGAACTTCGCGGCACCTATAGCAGACCGTTTCATGGCATACGCGGGGATCGTGGCTTGTACTTCACCGGAAAGGCCGCCTCGAAAGTGGCGGTGTTTGTGGAGTCTTCCATTGAAGCCATGAGCTACCAGGCGTTAAACCCGGAGGCGTTGGTGATCGGTACCGCAGGAAGTACAAGAGACATTCTGCAGGGCGCCGCCAAACACCTGGAAGGCCAAGGGTACAAAATTGTCGATGGGTTCAACGCTGACAAGGCCGGGGACCGCCTAGGAGACCGCCTGAAACAAGCTGTAAGCCAGGAGGTTGAGCGTCAGCGCCCAACCGCTGGTAAAGACTGGAACATCGAGCTTAAAGCCGTGCGCGCTGCCGTGAAGGATCAGGCGCCGGGAAAGCGGGAAGCTGAACCGGAACGGTGAGGCAGGACAAACACGCGATAATTCACATTACACTTATCTCAAAAGTGTTGCGGCAGAAAGGGCATTGCTGTAGGTTCATAACCACAGTAAGCAATGTCCGGCCTGCCGGACCATGGAGGGGTTATGAAGCTGGCACCATTCGCACTCTTAGCGGCCATGTGTGCGGCCTACGCGCTACCCAGCGCAGCACACGCCGAAAACTACCCAGTAGTCGCCAGCGATACCCAGCAGGATCGTGACGCGCAACGCCGCTCGATCCTGACCAACGAGCTGGCTACGGAAAAAAAATCCCTCTCCGACGTGAACGCCGAAATGGCGGACGCGATCAAGGCCCAAAAGTCGCCAGAAGACGTGCAGGCCATCGCCGCACAGGCCCTGGGCCACAGCAACAACATCGAATCGCTGCAACGCGAGCTAGACGGCCTGGGCGGGAAAGTTGCCCGTCCCCGTCGTGCTGCGTTCGTCCCCGAGGCCCAACCCGAGGCCCCGGCTCCCAGCGCCCAAGCACCGGCAGATGTTCCCTATTGGGACGTGTATCACCGCAAACAGAACGTGCCCCAAGCCACTCCCGAAGAAGACCAGGACGACGGGGCAGCGTTGAACGACTCACCTGATGCCGGTGACAAGGAGGCCCGTTCTGGATCCACAAAATAACCATAAGCGCGGGGACACTACCCCGAAACCTGTAGCGTCGATGTGTGCAGACGTGAGGCCGAAATCGTTGCAAAAGGATACGATGACGGCCCCACAGAACGCACAAGAGGCCACAGAAATGACGTCTATGTATGAGGACCAGCTAGAGGACGCCGCGAAGAACAAAGCCATACGGCAGTTCATATTGCGGCAGATGACCCCCGAAAAGTTTGGACTTGTAGTGATTTTGACCTGGAAAGACGGAGAGAACGTTTTATTCAACGCACGAAAGCAAGTGAGGCTTTGGCCGAACTTGAACACCTTGGCTGGCTATATCCGGGGGCTTAAATGCCACCAGACACCGATATCATTGGAGCTTGACTATGACAGTACAGACGACACCTAACACCCTGACCCGCTCCCCGGTTCCGCATCGCCGCCTTCTGGCGTTCGTGGCCGCTGTGATTGGCTCGATCTTCCCAGCGTTCGCCATGGCGGCGAACCCCTTCACCACCGGCGCCACCGGCCTTTCGAGCGAGACGTTGGCTATACTTACGCCCGTGGCAGGGATCGCCGTCATGGTAGTGGGTGCCCTGGCATTGTTCGGCAAAATTCATTGGGTGTGGCTCCTCGGCACAATCGTCGGCATCGTGCTGCTGTTCGGTAGCGATCAGATTGTTACCTGGGTTCGCGGCCTGTTCGGCGTGTAATCGAGCTGCATCAAGAGAGGCCCCACATGGAAAAGAACGACGGAATTCTGGTCGATACTTTATTCGTGGGGCCTACGCGCCCCACGATGCGCTGGGGAGTCACCTGGCAAGCCTTCATCATCAACATGATGTTTACCATCGAGTGTTTCGTATTCACGAAAAACTTAGTGTGGTTACTCATGTTCTTTCCGATTCACCTGGTGCTGTACGGCATCTGTCTATATGACCCACGCGCATTTGAGCTTATCTACCTTTGGGGTAGGACCAAAGCGTTTACGTTCGTGGGTAATTTCTTTTACTGGAGAGCGGTGACCTACAGCCCCCTAGAGTTCAATGTAGGTAAGAAGCTGAGCAAGCGGAAACTGCGCAAACTACAGAAAAGGGGTCTGATATGAGTTTTGCCGACAAAGTACGGAAAAAGGTTATTAAGAATGAGCCGCCTGTCGCTGACAAGCTGCCGTTTGAAGTTCACCTCGACGAACACACGATCATGACAAAGGATCGTGATTACATGCAGGTTATTCGACTGACCGGCGCAAGCTTTGAGAGCGCCGACGATGAACAGTTGAATATCTGGCATAAGCGCTTGAACGCCTTGTTCAAAAACATCTCTAGCCACAACATCGCGTTGTGGCAACACATTATTCGTCGTAGGGAAACAAAGTATCCGCCTGGCGAATTCCCCGATGGCTTTGCCAAGGATCTCAACGAGAAATATTCCTCCCGGTTGTCCGGTGAAAAACTGCGTGTCAATGAGCTGTACTTGACCGTAGTTTACCGGCCGTTCCCTTCGGTCTTCACCAATACCGTATTCAAAATGGTCTCCAAGGCCGATAAAGCCACCCGCGAAGCCGAACGACTGCAAGCCATTGAAGTATTGAACAAGGTAGTTCGCCAAGTCATGCGCAGCCTGCGCCGCTATGACGTGGAAAAACTGGGGATCTACAAGCACCAGGGTATCTACTGCTCCGAACCCATGGAACTGATGGGCTTCCTGCTCAACGGCAAGTGGCAGCGCGTGGCCATCGCCCAAGCGCCCCTGCGTAAGCTGGTGGCAGCGTCGCGGCCGTTCTGGGGTAATGAGACGGTAGAAGTACGCGGGGCCACCAGCACGTTCTACGGCGCCCTCTTGGGTATCGGCACCTACCCCCCGGAAACTACCTCTATTTTCCTGAATGATTTGCTCAACGCGCCGTATGATTTCGTGTTGACGCAATCTTTTAGTTTCATCAAACAGGAAACGGCGCGACGGACAATGAAGACCGCGCAAGATCGTATGGAAAGTGCCGAGGATGACGCCACGTCGCAGATTGACGAAATTGACGAAGCGTTAGATGACCTGGCATCGCGCCGTATCGTAATGGGGCAGCATCACTTCAACCTGTTTGTTAAGTCCGATACGGTCGAGGGGCTTAACGATAACGTAGCCGACGCCATTGATATTTTGGGCAGCACCGGCATGACGGCAGTTCGTGAAGACCTGGCAATCGTCGCCGCCTACTGGGCGCAGTTCCCTGGCCAGTTTAAAGACCGGCCCCGCGTTTCCGGCATTAACAGCAAAAACTTTAGCGGCTTCGCGCCAATGCATAACTTTCCTGCGGGGCGACTCACCAATAACCATTGGGGGGACGCTCTGACCATGTATATGACCACGGCGGGGACGCCCTATTATTTCTCGTTCCATGCGTCGGACCCACAGGACAAGAACGACATTAAGATTAAGGACGTTGGCCATACGATGGTACTGGGTCCAACTGGCTCAGGTAAGACCGCCTGGGTCGCCTTCAACCTGGCAATGCTGCTCAAATTCCGCGCTACCTGCGTGCTGTTCACGAAAGACCGGGATACCGAAATCATCATTCGTGCCTTGGGTGGGAAGTATTATCCAGTACAGAGCGGCGTTAAGACCAACTGGAACCCGTACAAGCTCGACCTGGACAACCCCATTACTCGCCCGTTCCTCAAGCGCCTGACGCTGTATTTGGGCGCTCACCAGGGCAACGTGGGCGACCTGGACGTAATGGAAGTGGAACAAATCGAAGCGGCGGTTAATTCAGTCCTGCGGCTGGACCTGGAGCATCGCCGCTTGGGTCGCGTCCTGGATTACCTGGACCAAAATTCGGTTATCTACCGGCGCTTGCAGCGGTGGTGCCACTCACGCAAGAACGGCCAGCCGGATGGGGAAAACGCCTGGGTGTTCGACAACCAGACCGACACCCTGGCCGCGTCCTTGGGCGAGAGCTTGATTACAGGTTTCGACGTTACCGCGTTCCTCAACAATGATGAACTTCGTGCACCGATCAATATGTACCTGTTCCACCTGGTATCTACCCTGGTAGACGGTCGCCGGTTTGCGCTGTTCATTGCAGAGTTCTGGAAAGCCCTGGGCGACCCGCCTTTTCAGTCGTTCGTGCAGGACCAACTAAAGACCATTCGTAAAAACAATGGCTTTGTGGTCTTGGACTCCCAGTCGCCTAATGATGCGCTTAGTAGTCCTATCTCGGACACGCTCATTGAGCAAACGCCGAACAAAGTGTTGTTCCCGAACGACAAGGCAGATTACGCGCAATACAAAAAGCTCGGCACGTCTGACCGGGTATTCCAACTGGTGAAAGAAACAGATCCCGAGGCAAGCCGGGTGTTCGTTCTTCAACAGGGACATAATTCGGTTGTCTGCCGGTTCGACATGGAAGGAATGAAATACGAGCTGGACGTACTGTCGAGTAAAAAACACACCGTTGCCCTGGTGGATCGCCTGCGCGCTGAATACGGCGACAAACCGGAACAATGGCTTCCTCACTTCAAAGTTGCTGACAGGAAATCATGAAGATGACTATCAAACGACTGACTATCGCTATCGGCCTGGCTACCGCTATCGCTTCCGGTGCGGCCATGGCCGACGTGGTACCCGTGATTGACGCCCTCGCCATTGAAAAAGCAATTGCCAATGGCGTGATTATGAGCAACCAACTGACTCAGATTGAGAACAATCTGAATGTCGCAAGGAACCAATACAGTTCGCTTACGGGTAGTCGCGGACTGGGTACCTTGTTGTCGGACTCGCCACGCAATGGCCTACCAGACAACTGGGCCGAAGGAATGGCCCTGCTGAATAGCAATAGCGGGCCTACCTATGGCGACCTCGCTAATTCGGCCACCCAAATTCGCGAGTCGCAAGCGGTACTTTCTTCTTCCGAAGCAGCGTCTTTGTCGCCTCAAATGCAGTCGTATTTGTCGCAGATGCGCAATATGAGCGCGAATCAACAAGCACTTGGGCAAGCGGCCTACACCAACTCTGCGACCCGCATAGCGACCTTGCAGCGCCTGACAAACAGCATCAACGCGCAGACCGACCCTAAAGCAATCATGGACCTTCAAGCGGTTGCGCAGTCGGAGCAAGCCAAACTTGCAAATGACCAGGCGCAGCTGCAAAGCGTGCAACAACTGACGCAGGCCAATGACCAGGCCGCACGGCAGATGCAAAACGAGCTGCGTATGCAGGTGAGCGGGAGTGCAGACTTTCCGGCCATCGATACGTCCATTCCATCTAACTAACTTCTACGGAAAGAAAAGTATGAAAAAGTTTATCGCTCTCGCCTTTGTCCTGGTTTGTCTGTCGGGCTGCTGGGATGAGAAAGATAAGGTGGTTTGTGACGCTGCTTGCCGCGCCGAACGCTCCGGCCAGGCCGACTTTCCAAGTTTGGATACCAGCGCCCCGGACTCATTCAAGAAAGCCCCTGACAAGGGGCACTAACCTGGAGTCTTGGTTATGGCTACGCAAACCTACACTCAAGTTCTGACGTTCGTGGATGGCATGACCACGACGTTCATCACGCAAAACGTGGTCAACGTGGCCAATGCCATTGCGCCCGCTGTGAACACCCTGCTAGCGGTTTACATCATGTTTTGGGGGTACGCCCTGTTTCGTGGTGCGGGGCAGCAAGAACCTATGATGGATGGCCTACAGCGCATCCTTAAGATGGTGTGCATCCTATACGTGGGCTTTCAGTTTGCCGCGTATAACACCTATGTCGTGAACACATTCAGCGTCGCGCCGCTGGAGCTGGGTAATGCGTTCTTTGGGGCCAATGACAGCACCACTATATTCGGCTCACTCGATAGCATCCTGGTTAAGGGATTCACTGCCGGTAAAAAGTTTTGGGACCAGGGCGGTATCCTGGTGGGCGATCCAGGCATGTACATGGTGGCTATCCTCGTATGGGGGCAGACCATCATTGTTACCGCCTATGCGTGCTTCTTGATCGTGTCGTCCAAAATCGCTTTGGCCATCATCATGGCGCTAGGTCCGTTGTTCATCTTCTCGCTGATGTTTCAGGCGACCTCTGATTTCTTCAGTCGATGGATTCAGCAACTTTCCAACTATGCACTGGTCATTGTGATGACCATCGCCGCGAACGCTTTGATTATGACGTTGTATGAGCGTGCATCGACGGGCGCAGCAGCCATCACCAGCACCGCACAGATTAACCAACTGTTCCCGTTCCTGGTGACTGGGGCTATATCGCTTTTGTGCCTGGCACAGATCCCATCCAAGGCAGCTGGTCTTGCCGGGGGTGTCTCGATCAACTCTTACGGTGCCGGACGTCTTGCGGCACGCATGCTCCAGCGCAGCTTGCGTTCAATCATGCCTCGTCGTCGCCCTGGTGGTGGTGGAAATAGCGAGCGCAAACGCCCACGGGGCGGCTCTATCCGCACATAACCACTGGTCGGCAATCAAGGAATCTATAGGCATTGAAGCCACCCAAACCAACAGAAATGCCTTTTCTGTATAGACGGAACATAGTAAAGTGTTGCTATGTATCCGTCTTTTTTGTGTGCGTGAGGAAAGTAGAAATGAAGAACGTTTTTCGTGTACTTGTCTTGTCCGCCATCGTCGCCGCCACTGGCTGCGCCCATCAACCGCCGTCCTGCGACGGCAAAGCCCGCCGTCCGATCAACGCTGACCGCCAGGCCGGTATCACCTACCCCAGCTGCGGCCAGGCCGTTGCCCTGAATGCCTTTGACCTGGGAGACGGCTAATGGAAACCCGCCAAAAGCTCAAACCCGAGGCCGCGAAAAAGAGCGCTGACGACCAGGCACTACAGCGGTTCCTGTCCACCATCAAAACGTTCGTGGACTCCCACGACGACATACAGCAGATCCTCCAGGCATCGCAGTCCTGGGCTGACACCGAGGTCGAACGCAAGGAAAAGGCCAAGGCCTGGGCCTTTCGCATCGCGGCCGGGGCCGTGGTGTTCGCGGTCGGCGCTCTGTGGGTTGCGCATGAGGCGATCCAAACAGCGATGGTTCCCCCGCCGCCCCCACAGGTACTTGTGATGAACGAGACCACCGGCGCGATTAACCCGCTTATGTCGCTGACGGAAGTGAAAGTTAAGTATGAAGATGCCGTGCTCCGGCGAGCGCTGAATACTTTTTCGATCTGCCGAGAACGCTATATTCGCGACATGGCCGAAAGTGATTACTTCTGTGCAGCGTCTTTTATGTCGCCACAACTGCAATCGCAGTGGGCTAAATATTGGGATTCAGATAACCCCAATGGTCCGCTTACTGTTTACGCTAACCGAGCCACGGTTAAGCCAACGATTGAAAGTATTTCTCCGCGTACCAACAATCAAGGCATCGTTGATACCGCACAGATTTACTTTCAGCGCACTGTGACCGAAAACGGTGTGCCCAATGTTACCCATTGGGTAGCGGACGTTAGTTTCAAAATGGTCAATCTGCCCAAGGAAGAAGCCCAGCGCCGCGTTAATGACATTGGTTTGCAGATTACCCAATACACCACCAACCAGGTGTTGACCGCTTCCAGCGGTGCTACTCGCAGCCAGGCGCCTGCCGCCGTGCCTGCCGCCCCGCGCCAGGGTCTGTCGGCCCCGGCCTACTCGCCTAACCAGGGGAGGGAATGACTATGAAACTCTCGCCGATTGCCTTTGCCGTACTGCTCGGCTGCGCCTGGACTTACCAGGCCAACGCCGCGCAAGTGCCGGTTGCTGCTCGCCAGGATAGCCGCGTGCGTTTTGTCGATTACGACCCGTACAACATCGTCACGCTCAAGGCCCGCATAGGCCGGGATACGCTGGTTATGTTTAGCCCATCCGAAAGGATTTTGGATATGGGCGGCGGTTATACAGAAGCGTGGGGGGTGGGCACGATTACTGCCCAAAACGGCTTTTTCATCAAACCGGCGAAGGGCAGCCCGAATACAAACATTCACATTGTCACCAATAAGCGGGTTTACAACCTGGACATGGTATTGGCCAGGTCGAATAACGAAGTTAGTTATGAGTTCGTGCAGTACCGCTATCCCGACGACGACCTGAAAGCGCGGCGCGCACAGGGCCAGGCCGATCTGGTCAAAAAGATGCTTGCCCAAGGTGATGGCCGCAAGCAGAACGAGAATTACACGGTAGAGGGTTCTACGACGATTGAGCCTAACCGGGTGGTCGATAATGGCCTGGCAACTTATGTCTCATTCCCGCCACGGGCAAAGCTCCCGCAAATCTACTATGTGAACGAAGAAGGCAAGGAGGTTATGGCGAGCTGGAACGTCGAGAACGATGTTGTGGTTATCCATGATGTTAAGCCGAAATTTATTTTCCGTAGTGGCGAGCTTGTAACTTGCATCTACAACGAATCTTACGATCCTCACGGCGGCGAGCGCCCTGCGACTAAAACCCAGTCGCCGCACGTTGAGCGCGTATTGAAGGAGGCTGACCAATGAGAATGCCATGGAACCGGAAAGATGAATTTGAGGAAGAAGAATTAGAGGAACAACAACCAATCGAAGGCGACCGCAAGATTGCTTCGGTGAATAAAGGGCTAGGCATGCAAGCCCGCCTGACCAACATTGTTGCCGGTATCTGCATTATCGCCTTTGGCGGCTGGTTCTTGTTCCACTACTACGCGGGTCTCTATCAAGAGCGCCAGGAAAAGAAAGACCGCGACGTTGATAAGACGCAAACGGCGTCCAATCAACTGCCGCCGTTGAAGGTCGGCGCCCTGGAGACCCAACAGCAACCCGCTGGCCAGGCCGCGCCGCCACAGCCAAACATGCAGGCACGCAGCGGCACCGCCAACGGGCAGCCAGTCAAATCGCCGGCAGAAATCGAACGGGAAGGGCGCCTGTCGTCGCCGGTGAAATTCAAGCTCGATGGTATGGCATCGTCCCTGCCCCAAGCCCCAACCAACAATGCAACCCAAACCGGTACCGATGGCCAACGCGGAGCTGGTGGCCAGGCCGGAGCTGGTGGCCAGCCTGGCATGGGTTCGGCAGGCAACCCGGGCGACCGCCTGTCCCAGTCGCTGCAATCGGCACAGATGGACCCTGTAGAAGCCTATCGCCTGGGCGATCCTGGCTTGATGGTGTACCAGGGCGAAGCCATCCCTTGTGTGGTTCGCCCCGCGCTGGACTCCTCTCTGCCTGGCATGGTGCAGTGCGTGCAGAGCGATGACCTGTGGTCTGCGGATCACAGCGCTATCGTGGCTGAACGCGGCACCATCTATACCGGCCAGCAACTCATGGGCCTGGCTCGCGGCAATCGCCGCCTGCCGATCGTATGGACCAGGGGCCGCACACCGATGCCAAACAACGTGGCCTTCAACCTGAGTTCGGCGGCCACGGATGAACTGGGCCGTACCGGCGTCACCGGTGACATTGACTATCACCTGGCCGAACGCTGGGGGCCTATCGTCGCGCTGAGCGTTATCGACGACGTAGGCGCCTACCTGCAAGCCACCCAACAGAGCAACAGCGGCAACAACACCACGCTCAACCTGGGAAACACCACCAATGGCGGGCAGGATCTGGCGACCGAAATTTTCAAGGAAGCCGCCAATATCCCTAACACTCTTACCCGCAACCAAGGCGCCAATATCTATATCTACGTTGCGCGGGATATTGACTTCAACAAAGTCTATAGCCTGGAGTACAAGCAATGAGTGAGGCTGTCGATACAGAAACTCTGCACACGGTTGAATTGCACCTCCAGGTGTTGGGGCAGTACCTGGGCGGCGATTATAACGAGCTGTGTGTAAACACCCCTGGCGAACTGTGGACGTACACCCACGGGCATTGGGAGTGTATCCCCATGCCCGAACTCGATTACACCTGGTGCGTAGAGTTAAGCCGCTTGGTGGCGAACTTCTCCGTCCAGGCACCGCAACCCGTTATCAGTGCGGAGCTGCCTGGCGGTCAACGGATAGAAATTGTTTTGCCGCCCGTCACGGAAGTTCCAGGTATCACGATTCGCCTTCCCCCCAAGGGGAAGGCTTTCACGCTTGAGGAAATTATCGGATTCGGAAGTTTTGAGCGCACCGAATGGGTACAAACACGCGGCATAAGTGCCGCCGACCGGGCGGAACTTAACAAGGAACTGACTGCGAAAGAGCTGGACTTGTTGAAGCTGTTCAAAGCCAAGGATGTAACAGGCTTTCTGTGCGCAGCGGTGATCGGCAAACAGAACATTTTCTTTGTAGGAGAAACTGGTTCGGGTAAAACCGCATTAATGAACGCGCTGGGCCACAAGATTCCAGCGGGTGAGCGCTTGATTACGGTAGAGGACACCCGCGAATCACGGTTGCCTCACCGCAATCAAGTCAACTTGAAATTCAGCCGGGACAGTGATGCGCCTGAACGCATCCGCGTTAAAGGCGTGTTGGCTTCTACGCTGCGTCAGTTTCCAAGCCGGGTATTACTGGCGGAAATACGCGGTGATGAAGCGTATTTCTTTTTCCAGAACGTGGTTAACAGTGGTCATCCTGGGACCATGGCAAGCTTTCACGCTAACAGTCCAAAGATGGCGTTCCGGCGTATGGCTAACATGATTCAGGCCAGCCCCGAGGGTAGCCAACTCTCGCAGGACTTGATTATCAAAGACCTGTACGCACTAATTAACATCGTTATTCAGTGCGAGCGCGACGATAACGGCAAGCCGTTTGTTAGCCAGATTTATTACGACCCGGAATACGCAATCAAGGTAGCCGGGTAAGGAGGCGCTGTATGCTGCTAAATGAACTGGATAGTTACAAGGCCAAAGTTACCGCATTCACGGCGCTTATTATATTGGCCGTGGTCATGGGGCTTTATCTTGCCGGGTACTGGTTTCTTTTGAAGATCGGAGAACATCCCTGGAGCGCCACGCCGAAAACCATCATTGATTATTGGATTTACTACGGTGACCAACCGGCAGTAAAACGGTGGTTGACCATCTGCACCGGCGCCGGACTCATTCCGGCAATCGTTGTTGTAGGTATTTGCGTTGCACCACTGAACCGCAAGTTACACGGTGATGCGCGGTTTGCCAAAACATCCGAAATCAAAAAGAACAATCTCCTGGGTGAACATGGTTTCATCATCGGTAAGTGGAAAGGCAAGTTTCTTATGCTGGCCGGTCAGCTCGGAGCGCTGCTGTCGGCCCCGCCACGGTCCGGTAAGGGTGTCGGAGTGGTCCAACCGAATATGCTGAGCTGGCCCGACAGCGTCGTACTGCTGGACGTGCGCCAGGAGTCCTTTCGGATTACCTCGGGCTTCCGATCAACCTTTAGCCAAGTTTTCCTGTTTAACCCGGTAGACCCTGACCTGCGCACCATGCAATGGAACCCTCTGGACTATGTTTCAGATGACCCAATGCTGCGCGTGAACGACTTACAGAAAATCGGCAACATGCTGTCGCCAGATCCTGCGGACGGCGATCCGTTCTGGCCTGCTTCCTGCCGTACGCTGTTCCTGGGCCTGGCACTGTATGTATTTGAAACACCCGGCCTGCCACGTACTTTCGGTGAAATTGTCCGCCAAATTATGTTTGGCGAAGGCGAAACCGTGGGAGAACACTGGAAAGAACTTATCGAACAACGGGACCAATCCCCTACCCCGCTTAGTTCGGCCTGTAAAGCCGCGCTCTATGACTTCATTTTCACCAGTGGCAATACGCAATCGTCCATCCGCAAAACATTCACGGCAAAGCTGGAACTATGGCTAAACCCGCTCGTTGACGCGGCAACTTGCCGTAGCTCTGTTGACCTGCGCTTACTGCGCCGGGAGAAAATCACCATCTACATGGGGATTAAGCCAAAAGATTTGGATTACCTGTCGCTGATTATCAACCTGTTTGCTCAACAAATTCTTGAGCTGAACATGGATGAAATGCCCGAGGACAATCCCGAACTTAAATATCAACTGGCGTGGATCATGGACGAATTCACTGCACCAGGGCGCATGCCAGTTGTAGCGAAGTCTATTGGCTACCTGGGTGGTTACAACATCCGCCCATTCATTATTGTGCAGTCGATATCGCAACTCATTGCCACCTATGGCATGGAAGTAGCCAAGACGATTATTGAATGCCTGGGCGCCGAAATCGTTTTTGCGCCGAAGAACAAAGAGCATGCCCGGACAGTTTCCGAAATGCTTGGTGACACCACCGTAAAAACGAAAAGCCACTCCCGCCCGAAATTCGACTTAAAAGGAGGGTCTACCAACACCTCCGAGCAAAAGCGCGCTCTGCTACTGCCGCAAGAAGTTCGGCAGATTGGCAAGAAGCGTCAAATCATTTTCGTTGAAAACATGAACGCGATTCTCTGCGAAAAAGTTTTCTACTACAAAGAGCGCGTATTCAAAAAACGCCTGCTACCGCCGTTTGTTCAACCGCAGGCGGAATACACCCCACCGCCACCCCGAGTGGCCAAACCTAAACCTAAACCAAAGGCAGAAGAAGTTACCGAAGTCGATGGCCAACTAGTTAAGTTCGTTGATCGGAAAATTGAAGTTAAAGACGTTGACAACCTAGATAAACTGTCGTTGACGGATTACAATATTGACTTCGAGAAAATCGAACTACCCGAAAACGAACCCGCTACCGATGAGGAACTGAAAGAACTATTTAGCTCGTTTGTAAATTCTATCGCTGACTGACGCGGAAGGAACGTAACTATGGCTACTAAAGCTGATAAAGAAGGTCTTGTAAAAGCGCTGCGCGAAAACCATGTTGATACGGCTCTTGCACTTATCGACGCCAGAAAAACACTCAGCCCGAACATGAAAGAGCCATTGGAAAATGGCGTCCCTCTCTTACTCTCCGCTGTCCGTGGTCAGTTATCGACCGGCGAAAAATTCAACGGCCAAATGCTCCTGGAGGGCCTGGTCTTGCGTGGCGTCGACGTCAACATGCGCTTGCCCTCTGGCAAGACCGTGTTGCATGACCCAGCGCTGACCGGCCAGGCGGCGCGGACGTTGATCGAGGCCGGGGCCAGCCTTGAAGCCAAGGTATCGAAAACTGACCTGGAAGCTGGCCAGGTCAAGGGTGAAACCCCACTGCTGGCCGCCATCAAGGCGAAGAGCCCGGACGTGGCCAAGGTGCTGATTGAAGCCGGGGCCAACGTCAATGCCCGTGACCAGGACCGCGTAACCCCACTGCATGCGGCCGCTGCCAGCAAGGACGGCCGCACGGCGAATTTGCTGCTCCAGGCCGGGGCCGACATAAACGCCCGTGCCGGGGACAAGGACAACTCCCTCACTGCCGTTGAAGCCCTCAAGCAAAACGGTATTCCCCTGATGGCCAAGGTTCCAGCCGCGAGCCAGGCCCGCGAGAACACCGTAGAAAACGGCCAGGCGCGTGACGCCGAGGTAGACCCGGAGTTGTCGGCCCTGGTGGCCAGTCAGCGCGAGAACCTGCGTAGGGCTGCCACACGCGCACCCGTTGTCGAACCACCAGCGGCGCAGGCCGTGCCGGTACCCTCGCCCGAGCTGGATGGCCAGGCCCGGGATTTCGCCAACAAACGCCGTGCGGATCTGGATGGCCAGCGCGCCGCGCCGGTGCTGGAATCGGCAGACGCTGAGGCGCTGCTGTTCGCGGCCCGCCAGCGTGAACGTGTTCGCATGGAGCGCGATAACCTGGGGCTTGACCAGCGCGCCCGCGAGAGCGCGCCTCAGATAGGCGCTGATGGCCGTGAAGGCGGCGACGCCGCCCAGCCTATCCGGTTCAACAAGGAAGCCGCTCAGGCGCGCGCACAGGCCGTTCCTGACCATGTGAAATCCCGGTTCGTCCAGGTCGAGAACAAATTCTATTTCCCGGACAAGTCCCCGGCATTCGATGACAAGGGCCAGAAGCTGGCCACCAAAAGCGAGAACCAGGAAGTTATCGCCTCGATGGTGGACATTGCCAAGGCTCGCGGCTGGGAAAAAATCACTGTCCGAGGTAGTGAGGAATTTCGGCGTGCTGCGTGGCTTGAGGCGTCCATGAACGGCCTTGAGGTCAGCGGCTATAAGCCTACCGCCATCGAGAAAGCCCACCTGGCCAAACTGGTCAAGGAAACAGCACAAGAGAACAGCATCGAGGTCGGAACCCAGCGCGAGAAAGCCCCTGGTAAACGGTCGCTGACACCATCTGCAGGTGAGCGCGTGGCCCCGGTCCAAGATGCCCCGGCCAAAGCGGACCGCCCTGCGGATCTGCCGCGCATGAAGGATTTCAGCATGCGTGAAGGTGCCGTGTCCGGTCAGCTACTCGACCACGGTAAAGCGAACTACCAGTTCAACGACAAAAAGGACCAAAGCTATTTCGTCAAGGTGATGACAGAAAGCGGCGAGCGCACCGTTTGGGGCAAAGACCTGGAACGGGCCATGCGTGAAAGCCAGGCTAAGCCTGGTGAAACCATCGGCCTGGAAAAGGTGGACACCAAAGGCGTGGTTGCCAAGGAAAAAGTATTTGATGACCAGGGCAAAGTGGTTGGCTCTCGGGAAGTGGATGCAATCCGTAACACCTGGAAAGTGGGTTCGGTCGATAAGGCCAAAGCCTTTGTCTACGGTGATCGGAGCGAAGTGGTGAACAAACACCCCGAGCTGGCACCGGCATATGGCACGGTGGCCGCTGCCCACAAGTTCGCGGAAAAGACATGGCCGAACAGCAAGGAAGAACAGGAACGGTTCGTAGCGGTGGCACAGTTGGCCATGGCCGAACGAATCGCCCACGGCGATCCGGTACCGGCCCCGAAACTGCGGGAGGCGGTAGTGGTGAAACAGCAGGGGAAGGAACAGCAGCAACCGGAGCCGCGTAAGGGCGCACAGAAAGAGGCCGCACGTTGAGGGGCCTTGCCCTTGCCGTCCTACTGAGCGCGGCGCTGGTGGCCCCTGGGGTCGCCAGCGCCGGTGCGCAGGTAGAGGAACAAATCTCGAATTCCGTCCGGGCTGGCCTGGCCATGGCTGTTAGTGACCAGGGCGCGCCGGAAGGATCTTTTCTTTCCGTAGCAGCCAAAGACACCTGGCTCGACACCCAATCCCCGCGCCTGGCCGATTGGGTGCCTAACCAGGGGGAGCGTGAAAAGCTGTTGCTGACCGTGCATTACGAGGCGGTACGCGCAGGCCTGGACCCTGAAATGGTCCTCGGCGTGCTGTACGTCGAGAGCCGGTTTCGCAAGTACGCGGTATCCGGCGCTGGAGCGCGGGGCTACATGCAAGTCATGCCCTTTTGGAAAAAGGTGGTTGATCGCCCTGGCGATAACCTTTTCCATCTGCGCACAAACCTGCGCTATGGCTGCTCGATCCTGCGGCATTACCTGGACACGGAAAACGGCGACGTATTCATGGCTTTAGGTCGGTACAACGGTAGCCGCGGCCAACGCGAGTATCCCGACCTGGTGTTGAAAGCCTGGAAGCGGTACCAGCTTCCGGCCAGGTCCTACCCTTCTACGCAATACGCCTCGGCAGAATGAAAAAAGCCCCGATATCGGGGCTTTTTCCTGCCTTTCTCATACAGTCAACTAGCGCACCGAACTGCCTTCATAGGGTAGGCAGTAGCGGTCCCGTCTACGTCATCAGCGCGTACGCCCGTGATAGGCACCAACAGACTGTCGTCAAATATCGCGCCGCTCTTGTAGGCAAAGCCATTAATGCAAACGGCCTGTTCGCCGCTATCTGTAGTGCCGTTCCAGACATGGATAGTTGAGGCCGTTACAGTGAAAGCGGGCAGCGCTTTTTGATGGCCTGCTGCCCAGCTCGCAACAACGAGCGATACACAACTGATTGCGATGGCGGCCACTGCTAATGGCTTCGCCTGAACTGTCATAGTTGCGCCCTCCGCCGATTTTCCTCACTTACCGCCGTATTGACCAAGGCAAGCAAACGCTCTACCGGCGCTTCCACGGCCTGGCCAAGAAATCGAACCGGGCTTGCGTCATAGGTCTTGCCATTGGCTGACACCTGGATCACGTATTGCCAGGTTCGCATGTCTTCACCAACAGCAATGCCCGGCATCGGGTGGACTTCTTCAATCGAAGCCAGGCGAATCCAGCGACGGGCACCGGCGTATCTGTTAGGCAGGCGTTTTTCCTCCGCTGGAGTTACCTGGAGCCAGATAGCAGGACGGCCATGGGTCTCTATACCGTCGCCACCTAAGCGGTCGAGAATGACGGCCATGACACTTGAAAAGGCTTTTTCGCTCATGTCGCGAATGGCCGGTACCGAACCCGCGAGTTCGGCACGGCTGACCGATAACAGATAGTCGTAAAGATGCTCATGGGATAGCTCCCGAGGTGTGATCTTGGCTATTTCGGCCTTGATGGCGGCGATTACATCGGTGGCAGTGGCCTGCCAGATGGCGGTGTCGTCTGTCATGCTTACTTTCCTCTCCAATGAACCACAACATCTGGTGTCGATCGCAGCTGCCGGCGGCGGCTTTGAACACAAGATGTTGTGTGTGAGTCCCTGGCTCGCGCCTGGGGCTATTCTGCCGTATTCCAGCGCTCAAACGCGGCGATGATCGCCGGTTCAACATCAGCGGTGGCGGTAGAACTCTGGCGGTAGTGCAACATCAGGCCGAACAAATCGGCCATCAACGACGCATCCGGGTGTAGGCGATGGCCGTTGGCACTGGCTGGATGCTGATCGCAGCAACGCACCAGGGCGTTTTGCAGATCTACGCGGGTGATGGTGGCGGGGGTTTCAGTCGCGGTCATGGCGGCTTTCCTCATGAGGCTGTCAATGATCCTTTCTCGGCCCATGCGCCCCTGGCCGATGGTCCTTGGCCTGGTTGAACGCAAACTGCAAGCTATCAAGGAATCGCGATGGCTGGAACGTGCAAAAGGCTTGCACGTCTTCGGAAAGGAGTTGGGCCAGGTCACAAACGCGGGTGCCCTTCACGCGCTCTATGACCGCTGCTACCTGGTTAGTAGGCATGGGCTGCCTCCTTCTTGCGGAAGTTGCGACGCACACGCTCTACGCTGACCTTGCCGCGTGCGTGCAAATCGACCCAGTGGGAGCAACCGTTTATAGTGCCCTGGTAGATCACCTGGCCACTCGCGTCCAGGACGTTAAAGAGCTGAGCTTTTGCGCGGTTCATAGATGCGTCTCCTAACAGAATACGCATTTATGATACGACACTTTTGCCATAAGTGTTAATGCAAATACCTAATATCTGGTCATACAATAATTGATTTTTTGTTGAGTTCTGCCCGGACTCGATAGACCGTAGCTATCCCCACGTCGCATAACTTGGCAATGTCTGCCATGGCCAGGTTCTCTTTCAGCCGTCGCTCGATAGCAGCCCATTTTTCCTGGTTGCGGCCACGTCCGCCGACCTTCTCCCCTCGGCGCCTCTTGTTGGCCAGGCCCTCCCGTATCCGCTCCACGCGCTTCTCCTGGTCAATGCGCGCCTGGGTGGCCATGAGGTCTAGCAATAGGTCGTTGATGATGGTCAAGAACTGACCGGTTATGTCGTTCCCACCGATAAGCATGTGGGTGGTCGGCAGATCCGCAACCACCAGGCGCATACCCTTGTCCTCGATCATCTGCCGTAGGCGGCGCCAATCCGTGTGCGTCAACCTGGATAGTCTGTCTACGCTCTCGCACAACAACACGTCGCCCTGGGCGGCCTCGTCAAGTAGCCGACGAAGCTCGGGACGCTCTAGCTTGGTGCCGGAAATGGTATCGGCGTAGGTGGCTACGATGACAAGTCCGCGCTGTGCCGCGAACTGTTCCAGGGCGAACAGGGCTCGTTCTTCATCCTGGTCTTTGGTGCTTGCGCGAAGGTATAGGCGGCACTGGCTGTTTATCATTTGAGGTCCGAAACACAAGGTGAGCGATAATCTATCATTTGACTAGGTTTTCACCGGCAAATGATAAATCACGCGGAGCCTTATCGAAACCTCATATGAGTAGAGTATTTGATAAGCCGGTAAGGGGGTGTTACCAGGTGAGTTCGTCGTCTGCGTAACCGCAACGCTCGCGCATCGACCGTTCATCCAGTACCGCTTGGGAGGGCTTGCGGGGGTACGCGGTGATACGAATGTGGACCGGCCCTGAATACCCCTTAGTCCGTGCGAGCTGTTCCGCCTGGGCGCGTGTAGACGCGCCCCACTCGACACCATCAACCCCAGCGCGGGGGTCAATGAAATAGAAGTATTCAGAATGGCCCATTATTTCCCCCGGCGTGCTGGGTATGGATCTGACGCCCGCGATACTGCTTGTTCTGCTACGTGGTCGCGGCCTACGTCTACGCGAATGTCCAGGGCAGCCCCGGAATACCATACATCGCTGCCTTGAACACGGACTGCGCGAGCGCGTAGCCACTGATAGCGGTCGGCGTTGCGCTTCAATTCGTCCAGGGTGGCGGGATCTATTTCTACCAGGGGTGCAAGATCATTCGCGGTAGCCATATGATTGCCCCTACGAATTTGCTTGTTGAGGTATGGCGGCGTGGATCTCATCCATTAGGGCATTCCACTTAGTCAACTCGTCAAACAGCGCCCCTACGGCACCCAATGCGTGCTGCTTCTTTTTATATGTACGGTTCATGTGTTCCGGGACGAAAAATAGAGCCTCGCCAAAAGAGTAATCCATGAACCCAACGGTAACGCTGCCGTCGTCCTGGTCAAACATGCGGACTACTTCAAGCAGGTTGTCATAGCCTTTCATCTGCCACACTGCCAGGCGTTTTATGGCGTCCTCTTTCGAGACAGCCTTGACCTGGACTGTTATGTATTCGTCTTGTTCATTGTTCATGGTGGGAACTCTCCAAGCGGCTTTCCATTTGTTCGATGGCGTGGCCATAACGGGCGTCGGCCAATTCGTTAAGCTCGATCAGTTCGGGACCGTCAATGATGCCAAACCGGTTCAGCACCTCAGCATGCTTGCGCAAGCTTGCATGTTGAAACTCAGGCCGGTACCAGGCTGCCTTATCGTCGTTAAACAACGAATGCCAAAGGCGCAACTCCTGGTCTTTGCGACCCTTCAAATAATCAAACTCGGCGGTCATTTTCTTTCCGTAGAAGCGCTGTTGAGGCTTGTTGGCGTGCGTAGATCCACATGATCTGCATTGTGTTCAGGCGGTCCATAGTAAGCAATGAGACCGTCGCGCAAAGCCAGGGCAGGTATCCCATAGCCACAATCGGAATGCTGCTCTACCAGGCCGTTATCGGCTACTAGACGCCACTCATAGCTGCCGTTATCCCCATCACCAAACACCTCGACGCTTAACCCGCCGTCGCACTCAACTGCTAATAGGGTGCGAACATCATCGGTGTAATGAAGGACAATCTTATTGCGGGGTTTCATGTTCCACCTCCGAGCGTGATTCTGGTTGTGATGGTCGCGGCCAAAGCTTACGGAAGCCGCTACGCATGAAGAAAGCGCCGAATGCTATGCCAAAGAGATAGTAGGCGGTCAGTTTCAATTCCAGGTCTGTGAGGGTTGCCAGAAAGGCCCACAGGCTAATGCAGAGCGTCCCCGCTCCTGCAATCATATTGACCCAAGCCAATAGGGCCTGGCCGATGCTCAATTTTGGTTTCATGCCACCTCCAAGGAGATTGGTTACTAGCAGAATCACACAATACAGATAACACATAACTGTCATGACAGAAAGTGCATTATCGTTATCTGTCCTTTTCTTCGCGCTCGGGTGCGTCCTGGTCCTTACCCTGGGTCTTGTCGCGGTTTTGCTTCAACTCCTGGACCAGGGCCTTTTTAATCGTGTGCCGTTCAGTTTCTGGCCGTGGCATTGATGCTGCGTGCTTTCGGATAGCCTCGGCTAAATCTTTGTCGCCTTCTGCCTCGTAGGTCTGTGCCGCCTGGAGCATTTCCCGAAGGGTTTTCTGACGCCGGTTGATAATGGCCTTTTCCCAAGGCTTCAACTCCTGGGTGCCCGTCTTCAACTCCTCCAGAGCCTCTTTCACTTTAGCCGCATGCACGTCTGAATCACCGCGTTTCTCCAGGTGATAGATAGCTGCGCTTTTGCTCTTTTGGGTGATGCCTCGGACCGCCCTCGGCGTTGCGTTCGCCTCGATGCCCCTATCCCTTAGCTGTTCGGCGAACGTCTCACGCCAGGCTTGCAGGGTCGCTTTGCGTATATGCAGGCGCTTACCGTTGTAGCCCTCGGCCTTGATAATCAAGTGAACATGCGGATGGGGTGGCGCGTCTTTGTGGGGGTCGGTTTCCGGCGTATGAAGAACCATCGCATATTGATGCTTGCCATAGAGGGTTTCTCTGGCAAAGCCCTGGGCTGCTGCTAAAACCTTCTGTGGATCGGTACCGGCAGGCATCGACAGCACCACGTTGAATGCTTGGCGATTCTCGCCCTGCCCTTTTGAAAGGTCCATATCCCAAGAGTCGAACAGGTCGGCCACCTGGTCTTTCCCACGGACCACCTCGCCCTGGTCCGTGACCATTTCAAGCTGCCCTTTGCGCGATATATAGTCGAAGTGGGCTTTTACGTGTTGGGCTGTTTTACCGCCACCTGACACACGCACGATTACTTCGGGGGCTTTCGTAACAGTGCGCCAAGCCTGAGCTTTTGCCCCACCCTTCCCGAGCTTTAGCCGCTGCCCTTTTGGGCGCTTGTGCCCGAAAGCAAATTCGATGCTGTGTTCTTCGTCGCGTGAAAAACCGCCCGCATTACTCGTCGCCATCGTTCACCCCCCAATAGTCCAGATTACCTTTAACAAGGGCTTTGACGTATTTACGGTGAACGTCAATGACCTTGTGCATCACTTCCCACTGAACCGCGTGCGCCTGGTTTGCATTATCCAAGCTGACGTTCAAGGCGCGAGCGATTTGGTTAATGTTCCGGCCTATGGCGCCGAGCTGCATTGTCACCTGGCGCAGCTCCAGCATTTCTTTTTCGCTGAACCGTGGTTCTCCTGAAAGGTGAACCCGGAATAGCTGCGCGAGGTATTTGGACCTGGACCAGCCCATTTCCTGGGATAGGGCATCCAGGGCTTCAACCTCTTTCGGGGATAGCCTCGTATCTATTTTCTGGCGCCCCTTGGTGGAGCCAGGCTCTGGCGTTTCTAGCTGGCCCGCCTTTGGTGGGTCCATCTGCAAGAAAGCGGCAACAACCTGCTCCAGCAATCCGGAGCTAGTTAATCGCAGTGTCGCGGCTCGTTCATCGAAAGCCGCCTTAGTCTTTTCATCAACACGGGCCACAAGGCGCGGCTTGGTAGAAGGCATTTCACAACTCCCGCAGTTCGCTTGCGAACGAGGACCGCAAAGCGCAACGCGCTTGAGGACCTGGCTAGGTGGCACACCTTGCCGACGACAGTCTATCCTGCCTTCAGCTCCTACACCAAGCCTCTTTTTGCCATGGCAAAAAGGGCATCCACTTCTACGGAAACGTAGAAGTGGCAATCGCGGCCCAGGCTTCTGCCACGCAAAGCGTGGCTGGCCGAATCTGCGCCGCCTGCACCATTTTTTGGATTGTACAAACCAGAAACCGGGGCGGCGGATTCGAGGCCCTAGGCTGCTACGGAAAACAAATTCCGGGCGTGCTTCACCAGGTCGGCGCCGTGCTCTTGCTTTGGCCTTTGATCTGCCCCCACCGGCCCGCCCGATGACAAGCGAAGCGCCGCCCGAAGGCCGAAGGGCCGTAGGGTGAGGAACACGCTCCACCGTTCCGAATCGAGGGCAGGCGGGCCGGTGGGGGCGCTCTTGACCTGGCTTTTTGACCAGCCCGAGACCAGCAGAAACTTTGTCATGGCAAAGTTTTATTTTGGATTGTACAAACCAAAAATATTGGATTGTGCAAACCAAAGTTGATATAATTGGTTTGTACAATCCAAAGTGAGATTGGCCATGATCCCTACAAAAGACGCATATGACGAACTTGACCGGGCTTACGCGCACTTCAATGCGGAGCTGTTTGGCGGTCAGTTGCCGACCTGTCTAATCACCCTCCAACGTGAAAAGAAAACCTACGGTTACTTCTCGGCAGGGAGATTCATAAACCAGGTGGACAAGTCATTCACCGATGAAATCGCGCTGAACCCGGCGTATTTCGGCGTGGTGTCCTTAAAGGAAATCATGCAAACGGTCGTCCATGAAATGGTGCATCTGTGGCAGCACCATTTCGGCAAGCCGGGGCGTCGTCGTTACCATAACCGCGAGTGGGGCGACAAAATGAAAGCCGTGGGCTTGATGCCAAGCGACACCGGAAAACCTGGGGGCAAGCAAACCGGCGAACGCATGGCGGACTACGCCATTGAAGGCGGGGTGTTTGAACAGGCACTTGATAAGCTGTTGGCCACTTCCTACCGGATCACCTGGTTAGACCACCACCCATGGCGCCACGTTGACCCAGCCGCATTGCAGGCTGCGCTTGACGGGACCGTCGAAGGCGTAGACCCCGCAAACCTATTGGGTCCAGATACAACTGCGGCTCCGGCGCCGACCAAACAAACTCGGGCGAAGTACAGTTGCGCCTGTGAAATAAACGTATGGGCAAAGCCTGGCCTAAATTTGATCTGCGGCGAATGCTCACAGCGATTTGCCGAGGTCGAGCCGAAATAGTGGCGGCCTGGCTGGCCGACGCGGCGCGAGCGCATCAATTAATCTTAGCCTAAAACATATATGTGTTAGGCTAATACTAATCACCAGGCAAAGGGGCAGAACATGCGCATTGTTGAACACGCGGCACTACTGGCGGCCTATGAGGCGGAAATATCGGCGGCCTATGTTGAGCTGCTGCAATCCTTTGTGTTCCGCCTGGATAGCGGCGTGGGTGAGCTGCGTAGTATGGCCGGGCGTTGCGGAGCGCGATGCTCGGCAGCGCACAAGCGCTGCAAGCGGGGCTTGCTGTTTGCTACCCTGGAACTGGCGCAATCCGAAGGCCTGGACATAACCCCAACTGTGGCCGAACACCTATGTGAACGGCTGCTAGGTCGCGGGGTAGACTTTCGGGCCGCCCTGGCGGCGTTTGGCACACCAGGTCGAACGGCGGCGGCTAAGTCGGAGACTAGCGCCGATGACCTGGCGGCATTTGAAGCGGCTGTAGCTCCGCAAATCGGCGTCCTGGTGGTTGAGATGAACACCATCCGCGAGCGCTACCGCGAGGAGTACGACGACCGCGCAAAAGAAGCTGCCGACGCTGCCGCCCGTAAAGGATGAACCCGCCCCTGAATTTTTCTTTCCGTAGAAGCCAGCTTTTTCCCCTGCGCCGGTGGTGGTCGGGGTTTGATCACGCCAGCAGCCATTACCTAACACATATATGTGTTAGGGTAACTATTAGCAAAAGAGGCCGCACATGCGGCCCCCTGTTGCGTCCCTTTTAGCCGTCAGACAGCAGGCCGTAATTGAACGGCACCAGGCGGCTTAACAGCGCGTCATAGCTCCAGCACAAGGCCGTGGCCAGTAAGCCGGTCACCAGCATGACCGTGAAGACAAACCATTGCCCAAACAGGGCGCAGGCAAGGAAACCAAACAGCGACATTGCCGCGATGATTTCCAGCAGGCCGACAACCACGGGGCGGACAAGCGATAGCAGCGAGAACGCCGCCAGTCGCGCAGATCCTGTTACCGCATCATGAGCTTTCATTTCCAATGTCCTCCACGCCGACGATTTGCACGGTCGACAATTCGACTTCGACAATCTCCCCGGTATCAGCATAAACAACCTGGACTAAACCAGCAGGGGCCAAGGTAGCCGCCCGCCCGTTAAGCAGGACTTTTACAGTCGTACTGCCTTGGCTGGTCGCCTGGTTGGGCGCCGCTGCCGCAGGCTGCGCTGGCCCTGCCGGTGCCTGGTTGGGGTTCTCCAGGTCTAGCGGGCGTTCCTTGTCGCGGTCGCCCTCCTGTCGAGGCGGTTTGGTTTCTTCGTTAGGTGGCGCATCACCTGGGTTCTGAGCGGCCTGCGCCTTGGCCTGTTCTAATGCCAGGGCCTGGGCCGCTGCTTCTGCCTCACGACTGCGCAACTGCTCCAGCAATCGGCCTACGCCTGCGCGGGTGATTTCCTCGCCCTGGGCGTACCGCTCGACCTCGGCGGGAAACTCTTTGTGCGCCTGTACAAGCTCATAGAGCGTACGCCCGCCGACTGCCTTGTCATCGCCAAGTACCTGGATAAAGTCCGGCGCGGTGGCCAGCGCCAAAAGTTGCGACACGGTGTCCGGGCGCATTCCAAGCCGTTTGGCAATGAGCGATTTTTTGTCGCCTTCCTTCACCCGCCAGGCGATAAACCGCGCTTCCTCCATGACGGTAAGCGGCTCCTGCTCGGTGTTCTCCGTTACCTGGTCGTAGCAGTCGATTTGCTCGCTGATGCGAACCGGTATCGTGGCCAGGCCAGCAAGTTTGCAGGCGCGCCACCGGCGTTCGCCCAAACCAATGACGTATTTCCCATCGGCATTTTTTGGTCGTACTGTTACCGGCTGGTTAAGTCGGCTGGCTTTAATGACCTCTGCGAGCTTTTGCAGCTTCACCTGGTCGAACTTTTTACGCGGTTGGCCGGGGTCCGGGATCACGTCATCAACCGCAACCTCGATCACCTGGCCATCTTCCCCCGCTGCGGCCGGGGCAGGGGCCGGGGTCGGTTCGAAATTTGCCAGCCCCAATAGATCCAATTTCTTAGCCATTCGCCTGCTCCATCTGCTTGTGCATCATTTCAAAAACTACCCGCACTTCTTTGCCCGCTGTACGGGCGGCGGTCTTCACACGGCCTTTCTCGTCCTCTAGACGCCACACTGGCACGCCTTCAGCCGCGGCTTCCTTGTAGGCCCCGCTTTTCCTCACGTACCCGCCAAACAAGTGCTTGCGATAATGGGTCATGAGTTGCTTTAACCACTCAATTTGCGCGGGCTGGGTCGCGTCGAACTCATTGGGCACAATGCCAAAGCTCACCAACTGGGGGTTCCATTCCTGCTGGATAAACGCAATCCGGGTAAGCACATCTTTGGCCACGTCGATGCTGTAGGAGTCGATCCGGCACGGGATCGCCACATAATCACTGCTGACCAAAAGCGAGTTGGCAATGCGGCTGTTAGAGCCTGCGGTATCGACTACCACATAGTCGAAGTCGCGAGCGATCCGGGCGATTTGGGCTCGCACCAGGTCTACCATTTCGTCGTCATCCAGGGCGCTGCGCTCGGCTTTAATCAAGCCAGGCTTGTCTGCCATCAACACATAGAGGTTCTGCCCCTCGACCAGGGCGATAGGCTCTAGCGGCGTCTCCTGGAACAGGTCAGACGATTTCATACCAGGTACGGCATACTCGCCCAGCGGCTTGCTACCGTTGCCCTGCTCGTCGCCGTCCAGGTAAAGAGTGCGATACCCGCTCTCGGCCAGGTAAAACGCATCGTTGTAAGACAGCATGGATTTCCCGCTGCCGCCCTTCTGGTTCGCCCATGCTTTCTGTTTAAACCGGCGTGGTAGGTTCATTGCTTACCTCTACTCAAGGTTGCCCGCGCTTGTTGTTCCATGGTCTTGACCAGTTCGGCCAGGTCGGGGGGGAGAGTCGCATAAACCGATACCCAACCCACCGGCACCGTCCCGTGTTCCTGGTGCAAGTCGTATGCTTTCTTCACCATCTGAGATACGGCTTTTTCAGTGACGCCCAGGTCTGCTGCAATGTCTTTCTGCTTGCAGCCCTCGACCATCACCCGCCGTACAGCCTCGATGTTCGCAGCCTTCCAACGTGACCCCATATGATCCTTGAGGGTGTCGAAGTCCTGCGGGGTAAGTCGTTCTTTTCGTCGCATGGCTCTGCCTCGATCTAGCCATAATCACTAACTCCCATCTGGTTAGCCTGCCAGGTTGCCGCCTGGAGCCACTCCATAATAGGTGCATTAATATGGTTAGTAAAGAGATAAATCTATAGATGGAAAATCGCGGATTTAGCGGTGTTTGACCGTTTTTTTTCCGTAAAAGCCAGCCCGGGAAGCGGCGCCGCCGACCGATCAGACCGCACCAGGCAGGCACTGCGGGTCGCCCTGGATCTACAGTGTGTCTTAGGGGTTTGGGGAGCAATGGAACCGAAAACCAACGTAAGCACGAATTAGAGTTCGCTTTACTCGTATGTGACTGTTGATTGGAGAACTCTGATTGTCGAAACGAGTTTATCGAACCGCTTTTCGGATGTTTACGGTCCTTCCTGATGTTCGTTAAAGCGGTTTCATAAAACGGTGGTTTTATCGTACTCCCCAGACAGAGCGCTGGTTTGCGGGCAGGTACTGGGCTTAAGTGCGTTTACTGTTCCATTGCTCCCCGAACCCCGTGTACGTAAAGCTGCCCGAAGTAACAAGGGTAACTGCCATCCCTACCGCGACCCAAGTCCTTGCAATTATCCAGCCTGAAACGACGAAACCCGCAGCACGGCAATGCTTGCGGGTTTCTAGGTTTCTGCGAAGGAGCAAAAGACCGTTCTGACATTCTACCCCGGCACCCGCAATTTTCCCACGACGTTAGGCGAAGGCGGCAGATACCCCAGCGGCCAGATTGGTGGCAAATTTTCTTAGCGCCCCAGTCTTGGAAATGAGCCGGGTCTCGATCTGAATTCCCACTATTTCCACCATATCTACTTGGGCCCTTTCAAATACAGTACAAGTGCCCACAGGTTGCGGCTCGTCGCCGGGTAGGGCAGGGTAAGCGAGCACTACCAGATTGCAGCCCGTGGCTTTAGAAAAGGCCATAGCCTCGTAGATATCCGCTTCGGAAATGCGAAGTTGCCCGCGCTCCACATGACCTTTGTATTTGGCGTCCAAAATCATCCTGGGTATCGCACCATAAGCCTCGATTACAATGTCAGGAAAGACTGACATCTTGCTCACGGTTCCGGTACTTATCTTGGTTTTGGAGCCTAGGGTGAAGCCCTTTTGCGTAACCACGGCAGAGCGACCAAAGGCAAGTCGCGCAGCTACAGTCAGCAAGTCTTCCCACACGCGCCAAGTTGCCACAAGGTATCCAGGTGCATGAGCCTGACCCTGCTTGTAGTTCATCCCTAGGCCTGCAAGTACGTCGAGAGAGAGCTCGTGTAGAGGCTTCCAAGCCCTGTGCCTCGCGGGGATGGCCTTTCGACGATTAGCTGGGGCGCTTTGCGGCGAAAGGTCCTCGATCAGGCGGACTAGAGAGCTTGCAGCCGAAGGATCGCTTACTTCGGGCAATAACTCCCTGGCTGCAGCCACGATGTCTGCATTCCATCCGTTGCGTCGATCAAATCGGATGAGATCTTGTTCGAAGCCATCGGGCGATGGAAAGATGAGATCTACAGGATCGGGATCTCCATCGATGAAGAAGTCCACCTCCTTAACTCTGCGATAGCTGCGCAATGGCCGGCGCTGGCGTGCCTCGTACATGCTCGTGATCGATCGGGCTACCAAAGTGGAGAGGTCACGAGGAGTGCCACCAGAGGCCGACAGGCTCTCGGCAGCGAGCAGCCGCCCGTGTCGTGAGAGGGTGGACAGAAAGAAGAAGTCTTCTCGCCAGGCGGCGTCGGCGTCATCGAGTCCTAAGAACTTGGGCGCCACTTCTAGTTCCAATGAGGGGGCTAGCCTGATAAGACCTGCAAAATCGATGGCGCGTACCCCCTTGGCGTCCACGCTGATAGGATTGTACTTAAGCCCTAAGCTCGAAGCAGCGCGGTTGCCTGCATCCGTCAAGAGACTGTTGGCCTTAGTGCGATCCATCCCAATGGCCGCACTAATTTCGCGGCTCAGATCAACTGGCGCGCCGTACTCGACAAGCGAAAACCGTATTCGGTTGTGAGCCACACGCTACTCCCTAGCAAAGGCCCTTAAGGCGGGATAGATGTTGGTTTCATTGAAGTTCGTCGGACCCTCAAGCCTGAACCGAAGATCATCCGCAAAGGTTGTTTCTGTGAGTTTGAAAGGGTTAAAAGCGGGCCCATCCAACGCATTCAGTGCTGCGGCGATCCCACGGGTGTCCCCGAAGAAGACCTCCTCGACGTGCGCTCGCACCTTGGCCCAGCCCACACATAGCGTGCTTAATGCCTCAGACAAGGGCAGTGTCTGCGGCTTAATGTGCGACATGAGCACCCCGTGGCCGATTTGAAATTCAGGGCCACGGCCCAGAGCAATTTGCTCGTTAACCGCAACCCACGCCCTTACGGAAGTCTCCAAGGCATCAGACACAGCGGCAGGTGCATTGAGTAAAACGTTGGCATCCTTCGCTCCTAGCTCGTAATAGCTTCTTAGAGCCTCTTCATCCGGCTCTAGTCGCAGCGGCTCCCAGCGCCGTAAGAAGGCCACATCCAGTGGCTCCACCGAGGCATCTGCTTGGTTCATCGCAGCCAGGATGTATAGGTCGTGCGGTAATGCGTATTCGACCACATCGCCAGAGCTCGGATCGAGTACTTCAAAGTATTGGGTCTCGGCTCGTTTAGACCCATCAGGTGCTAGACGTTTGTCAGACTCAATCGCCACGATGGCACCGCCAAATACCTGTACGGCAGGCCCACGGTTGATCTCATCGATGATGAGCAAGGCTGCTCCATTGGCAGACTTAGCATGCTCACTGGCACGGTAGAGCGTGCCCTTGACTATGACGAAATCAGGCCCCCCCGCCCCCTTATTGACCGCTGGCGTGATGCCCGATAAGAAATCGCGGTATTTTGAGTTCTGGTGGAACACCGTGCGAAAGACCTTGCGGTCGGTCATGGTAGGCGCGGGTATGTCCTTTTCGGCTCTTCCTACCGCAGGTGGAATTGGTATACCCCCCTTGGGGTTTAGCTTGGGCAGCCCGCCTGCGGTTACAACTCCAAAGGCCGTCTCAAAGGCCAACGCAACCTCTGAGAGCAGTTTCGATTTGCCTGTGCCAGGCGGCCCAGAGATTAGGACGTTTCGAGAACGGGCCAGAAGCTTTAAGGCCTGTTTGCATTCTTCACTTGCCATTGCAGTATCTGCCCGGGTTGACGAAGTCTCGATACCCGATCACCGCTTGATTCACAGGGCGTTCGGCGTCCATGCAGTTCAGAAGCTCCTTGGCAACCACGGCGTGCCAAGCAAGAGGTGTCCGCAAGGACCTTTCTTCTGCGTAGTACGGCCACACAGAGCCGTCATCCAGTTGGATTAGCAAAAGCAGTACTCGATTCCCCACGCCGATCTTGACATTGCTCGCGTCAAAACAAGGGTACTCGTGCACCCTGGAAATGCGTCCTTCTTGGGGTCGCACATCAGTAGGCGGCTCGAAGAAGGCGTCCTTGTTCTGGGCAACCCCGTTTGCGTCGAGCCAATAGAAGGCCCCCTTGAACACGTCGATTTGCACGATCTGTCCGCCGCGCTTACGGTTCTCTTTGACGATTTGCGGGAACATCTGCTTAATAACAGGCAGCAGCGTTTTGTAAGAGCCAAAACGGAAATCCCGAGCCCCACCGCCCGTATCTGCGTCATTGGACTTCGCTTGAAGTTTTCGCAAATCGCCTTCTACAAGTTCCTTATAGAGGATGCGGGCTACCTGCCCTGCCTCGTTAGCCATTACTTCTGGTTCCTTTTTCTTCGGTTACTTCGCCACCTAGGGCGAGCTCTGAGGGCACGTAAGCTCTCGCCCCCAACGCACGTGCCTCAACCGCACGGCGCTGCCACTCAGTAGATCGAATTCCCGTGCGCTTTGCCATCGCTGCCAAGACGCTATCTCGGGTGATCGTGGATTTAGACTCCGTAGGCAATGCGATTTGGCCCCGATCCAAAATCGGAAAATCGTGGAGCACCAACTCCATGTCGTTCAAATCGAGCCCATAAGCCACCGCAACCTCGGTATCAATCTCGCCTCGGAGTTGCGCCATGCGCTCATAGGTCGCACTTGTACTCCCTGCTTTATCTAGCGTTTGCAGTTCGCGTGTTGCGCTTACTAGCTTCATCCAAGGAAGTCCATTCTTCGCCAGTTTGGGCAGCGGAACGCTTTGTAGCAGGAAATAGTTCACCGTCGTAGTGAGAACTCGCCTTAGCATCCAATCAAAGGCGAAGCTGTTGGCAATAGCCGTCCAGACTTGAAGCCGTTCTTCGGAAGTATCCTCAGGAAAGAGGATTGTGGGCACCTTGTTGCCACAGATTACGCCTGGTGGGATCAAGGCGGCCATAAGGGAACGCTCGTTGGTCTGGCCCGCGATGTCGCAAAAACCCACCCGCAGCAAGTCTGTTCGATGCTGGTTGCCTAGAGGCATGTCCTCGGGACGAATCCAAAACTGCGGTGAGAGGCGTGAGCCACCAATGGGGTAGGCTTCCCACACAGCGCTGCGGCCGGTTCCCGAGATATGCCCCTTCACGCCAAAGCGGTGAGTCTGAACCATCCGGCCCTCAACCAGAGGCAGTGCCCCAGCCGTCGCACGCCCCATGAACTTAGGCCGCTCCTTGGTCATGTCGACCTCCCGGCAGAACTTCGGGGTCCAGCCGCAACCCGGCTCGTCCCATGAAGTGCCAGCTTCAGAGATCTTGGAAAAGAGCTTCCACTCGGCAACGCTACGGACTTCAGGCAGACTGAGGTCAGGCCTTACGGCTGCCAGTGCAGCACGACCGATGGTTGTGCTGCCGGTCGTCTCCAAGGCTGTAGGCGTACCACGCTCGTGCAGCAGTTGGATTGGCTCGCGCTTACTCTTTTCGATACCCGCCTTCACTAAGACGATGGCTAAGAACTTAAAGCGCGTATCGATAGCGAAGAACCGAGCGCGATTGTCTATGATCGACAAGGAAACGCTCTGGCTGGCGTGGAAGATCTTCTGACGCATAGCTTGGGTGCCCTGCGAGCGTATGAGGCCCCCAGGGATGAGTGCGGCTACGATGCCTTGCTCTTTGCATAGCTCAAAGAAAAGGTCCGTAAAGGCAATGTAGAGGTCTGGCTCGCCATTGCCCAAGTCGGGGTACCGTGCCAGTAGCCGCCGAGAGTAGTTAACGACCTCATCACGCTGAGCCGCAAAACGCTCTTCATCGAGCCCATGAATCTGGGCACCGTAATGTCGCTGGGTGCCCGAGGACTTCAAGAATTCGTGTCGAGAGAGCTTGACCTTCTCCCAGGGCGGATTGCCAATGACCGCATCGAAGCCTCCGGGAGCCATGCTAGCCCAGACCTTAGAGTCCGCCATCAGGCTGTCGCCGCAATACCAACGGGCCCGCATCGCTTTGAGTGCCGCAACATCGTCCGTGAACGACGCCAGACTCAACAAGGCCGCACGCAGGGAGTTGACCGATAGATCCGCAGCACATACACCATGAGCGAGCCAATGCGCAGCCTTTGCTCGATCCATTCCGCAGACGGTATGGGTCAATGCAGCAAGCAAAATCCCCGCCCCACTTGCGGGATCAATCACTCTGCTGTTGTGTGTCAGCTTGGGCGCTGCAAGCTGCGCCAGTCTTGTCGCCAAGCGAAAGTCAGTGTGATAAGCCCCCGTATTCTTTCTATCCTGTTCATGCAAAGCCTCACGCGCCAAAGCACTTAGGGCCAAAGCATGGTGGATCGGCGAAGACTCAATAGCGCTTACCACAGGAGCCGCTAGCTCCAAGAGCTCAGCTGTTGGCTTCTTGCTGTGCACCCCAAAGGCTTCCTGAAAGTCCCCTAGGTCGAACCCGCCAAAGCGCGCCGAGGCCGCCTCCAACACTTGGAGTCTGAGCTCAAAGCTCGCAGGACCATGTGCACCGCCCACAGCCCTAGTGAGGGCCGCCTCTGCTGGGGCTAGGTATTCCGCTTCCACGGGCCGAGGAGCACTCATGCATAGCCCTCGACGAGGAGGGACTCAGTAGCTTTGACAAACTTACTTTCGACCTTAGACGGTTGCATGAATGGTCGCTCCACCACCACTAAGAATTCGTTAACATCAGATGCCGCGCTACTTGCTACCTTATTGGGTCGATAGCGACCGATAGCTCCCAGGGGGTGCATTGTGGACTTCCCGATCTTGGAGAGTTCGGCTTTCATGTCCGGCATAGATATATGCCCTTCACTACTATATGAGAGCAGCACTTTCTCAGCTTTCAAACCATGCACTAGACGCGAAAGCGTTTGGAGAGCGCGGGTCTTGTAGCAGAAGTCCGAAGCTCGGTCCTTCCAAGGCCGCAGGCCCGCAACGCCCTCCACCTCGGGTTCATCTCCGAGGGCCACAGTTTCAAGAATGTGGTAGTAGCTGGCGTACTGACGCTTAGTGTATGGAGGGTCCAAGTACACTAGGTCTTGGGCGCAATTGGATACGTCGAACACATCACCCACCGTCGCCTCAACGCAAACGCTGCTGGATTTTAGCTCTCTGCACCGCATAGCGATCTTATCTTGGGATTGATTGGTCCATTTAGAGAGGAAGCAACCAAACGTGCCTGCAATATTGGCAACACGGTTAAGGGCGCCAAAGAGGTCTGCGATCAATAGCCGTTGTTCGGCTTCATCGATGGTGCCCGCCTGGCTCCAATCTCCGATCTGGGACCGCATGGCATCGATCCGCGCCGCATTCTCTTCGGTGAAGTACCGACGCTCAATGCCGCACGATTCAAGCGAAGCTGGACTGTATTCACGCCACATAAAGCCATGTCTAGGCGTAGCCGCGTTGAGTGTGGATATGGCCTTGGAGTAACCACCTAGCTTCTTGAACGCAGCTTGCTCTTGGCTGATCAGCCGTGCTCCGGCGGAGATCACCGCCGAGTGCAGGTTATCGTTGATGCGCACGTTCCAGCCTAGTGCTGCGGCGGCCTCTGCCACCACACCCGTTCCGCAGAAGGCGTCCACAAAAAAGGCACCCTTTTTTGGCGGGCCGATGTAGCCGATGATTTGGTCGATGAGCCTGGACTTCGAACCGATGTAGCGGAAAGTCATGTTGCGGCTCCAACATGGCCCTTACTGCCAGCACGTGCTCGCGTATGGGCGGGAGACGTCGAGTCCGGCTGGACTGCGGGTATGATGCCCTTGCGGTCGCAATACTCCCCGAGTAGTACTTCCAGCATGTTAACCATACTCCGTTGCTCGTGGTCGGCGGCTTCCTTCAAGGCCAGCTTGAAGGCTGGGGATACTCGTAGGTTCAAGGTTTCGCTCTTAGTGTCAGTGAATCGCATGAAGTGCGCCCCGCAGATGTCTGTGCATTTGCGTTAGTGTACAGATATACAGGGCTTGTAGGTAGCCATTCTCTATGTTTCGCACACCGACGCCGGTACAACCGTTAGGGATGGTCTGATCTGGGGTTGTACGCCGGAATCCCAGAAATTTCCGTCAGCCCAGCTCCAGTCCCGCCACGAGCGCATCCAGGTCGATGAACTTGCCGTCAGTCTGGAAGGTGTAATGCCCGTTCAGCAGGATGTGCCGCCAGGCCGCTGGCGACATCTGCGTGATCAACGCCAGCGCCTTGGCATTGCCAGCTGCCTCGTACTTCGTCAGCAGCAGGGACAGGATCGCCGAGTTGTAGAAGATGATCGCGTTGCCGATCAGCCTGGCGCACTGGTTGCTGATCTCGATTTCGATGTCGGTGCGGCCGGTCAATTCCTTCTTCCCACCGACTTGGGCGATGGTCGAGCGTAGCTGGTGATAGGGGAGCCCGCAGAATTCGGAAAAAATCGTACGCTAAGGTTTTCCGGGCAATCGTAGCGGCCTGAACTTCCCGATCTCCAGCCTGCGGCTCTGCCGCCAGACGTAATCGCCAGTCAGGTTGATGTGCTCCCAGCCCAGCGGCAATAGGTATTGCAGCAGCTCGCCGCCCACCGACTTGCCAGCCTCGACCAGCCCCAAGTGATGCACTCCAGATACATCGTGTTCCATAGCACGATGGCCGTCACCAAGTTTGGGCTTCTGGCTCTGTAGCGCTGCGGCTCGAAGTTCCGATCCTGATTTTGCCTAAAACTGGACACTAGCTATTGTCTTTGAACAACGTCGATACGGTACGGGCAACATGGTCTGCACCGTCACTGATTTCACGCATAATAGTTGTTACAGTTGCGATCTGATCGTTGTTTTCTTCGGCGCTTCTAGCGATGCTGTTCATATCTATATTCAGTTGCTGAGTAAGCTTTCCGTTAGCAGTTACCACATTCTGGATTTCCACGGTGGCACTGCTAGTTCGAGCTGCCAACTGACGAACCTCGTCGGCTACTACAGCAAAGCCTCGGCCCATTTCACCCGCTCGGGCAGCTTCAATTGCGGCGTTAAGTGCTAGTAAGTTAGTTTGTTCTGCCACGCCTTGGATGATGGTAACAATTTTCTCGATATCTTTAGCCTGAGCATTTAGCTGTGTAATCGAAATAACCGCACCGTTTATTAAATTAAATGTACCCTGAGATAGTTCAATTGAACTAGCAAGGGACTCCATGCCCCGCACGGAAATTTGAGATGTCTCCTCGGCGGTGGTGAAGGAAAGCTCTGCGGCCTGACGGATTTCATCAGCCTTATGCTTCTGCGAGCTGACGTCGGTGGCAAATTTTAACACTTTCACAACCTGGCCGGCTTCATCAATGACGGGGTTGTAGGTGGCCTCAAGATAGATGGTCTCTCCCGATGCGGTCTTGCGCTCAAATTGCCCGCTTAAAAAAGTTCCTCCCTTTAAACTCTGCCAAAAATTTGGATTTTCTTGATAAAAATTATCGAAACAGAACATTCGGTGGTGTCGACCCTTGATATCGCTGAGGCGATAACCCATAGCACGGAGGAAATTCTCATTTGCATGCAGGATGTCACCGTTAGGTGTGAACTCGATCTCCGCCATCGAGCGGGAGATGGCTGCATGGACGGCTCTTAGTGAGAGTAACTCGTTTTCTCTCTGAGTGACATCTGAGCCAATCTTAATGATTTCAATAACTTTTCCATCTTGATTTTGAACTGGAATATAAGTAGCCTCAATCAATACTAAGTTACCGTCTTTGCGCAGCCGCCTAAATAAACCTGATTGAAGATGGCCGTCAGCCAATTTCTGCCAGAAGCGCGAATAATCAGCTGTGTTAGCATAATTCTTTTCGCAGAAAATTCTGTGGTGCTGCCCTGCTATTTCTTCGAGTTTGTAACCAAGCATCTCTAGAAAGATATTGCTCGCATAGATTACGCTCCCGTCTGGCCTGAATCTGATTTCCGCGACATTTCGACTTATTGAATCAAGCTGCCGCTGTAGTTCTGAGAGCTTATTTTCTGTGTCCAGCAGTTGTTTGTTTTTATTGAAAAACATAATCATTACCTTTGTGCAAATAAAATAATACTTGGGGCCCAATTTATACTGTATCGGTTAGCGCAACCGCTTCTTGAGAGCATAGCTCTTTATAGTTGGAAAATTAGCGATTTGCAGCCATGTGTCATATTGAGCTATGCCCTAACCTGACGTCAGGACAGCCTACCCAGAAACGTCCGGATAGACTCCATCGCTTAATTTATTGACACAAGCTACGCAAGGTCATAGATTTATTCCTGACACTTTTCTGTTTGGGGGCATCTTGCAAGGTCAACGTATCGGCTACGTCCGGGTCAGCAGCTTCGACCAAAACCCGAAGCGGCAACTGGAACAGGTCGAAGTCGGAAAGGTATTCACCGACAAGGCATCGGGCAAGGACACCCAGCGCCCAGAACTTGACTCGCTGCTGGCCTTCGTGCGCGAAGGAGATACGGTGGTGGTGCACAGCATGGATCGCTTGGCCCGCAACCTCGATGACCTGCGCCGCCTTGTGCAAAAGCTGACCAGGCGCGGTGTGCGCATCGAGTTCGTCAAAGAATGCCTGACCTTCACCGGTGAGGATTCGCCGATGGCAAACTTGATGTTGTCGGTCATGGGCGCGTTCGCCGAGTTCGAGCGAGCATTGATCCGCGAGCGACAGAGGGAAGGCATCGCGCTCGCCAAACAGCGCGGAGCATACAGGGGCCGCAAGAAAGCGCTTTCGCCCGAACGCGCCGCTGAACTTCTGCAACGCGTCAAGGCCGGCGAGCAAAAGGCAAAGCTGGCCCGTGAATTTGGCATCAGCCGCGAAACGTTGTACCAGTACCTGCGCGAAATTGGAGCTTAACGTGCTTTATTTTCCGTTTTCTGAGACGACCCCTTTTTCATGTCGAGACCTCCAGGGCGTCCAGGTGGGCAGGGTAATCGTCGATGAGCTTGGCCATGCCGTCATCGCCCGGCAATTGGTCGAGCTGATCATTCAGCCAGGTGACGAAAGCCGGGCGACCTAATGGGTAAGACCCATGACGTTCTTGCAGCAAATGAACAAGGAAAAAAAGGCGACCGGTACGTTTGTCGCGCATGGGGTGGGGCTCCTGAGTTCGGCGCAGCGGCATAATCATTCTAAAACCAGGAGTGTACGTGGCGGTACGCCAGAAGTGGGGGGCTTGGTCGCCGTGACCGGCCCACATTTCAACCAGGAGTGTTGCCGCTGACCGAAAACTGACCCAGTAGAGGCTGTTCTGCCGATCGAAAACTGACCCAGGTGCTCAACTGCTCCTGCTCAATTTATGAGCAGGAGAACACAGGGTGATCAGTATGGAAATGATGGGCAAAATTCGGCGGATGTATTTCCGCGACAAGCTGTCGTTGCATGAGATAGCCAAGCGCACCGGATTGGCGCGCAACACCATTCGCAAGTGGGTCAGAGCGCCGGAAGCCAAGCAGCCGGTGTACCTGCGCCGGGCCATTTTCAACAAGCTGAGTCCGTTTCACGGCACGCTGGAGCAGGCGCTTAAAGCCGACTCGCTGCGTCCCAAGCAACAACGGCGCAGTGCCAAGGCGCTGCTGGCACAAATCAAAGCCGAGGGTTATGACGGTGGCTACAGCCAGCTCACCGCGTTTGTCCGTGCCTGGCGCGGGGATCAGGGCAAGGCAGCGCACGCCTTTGTGCCGTTGACCTTTGCCCTTGGCGAGGCGTTTCAGTTTGACTGGAGCGAGGAAGGCTTGCTGATCGGCGGCATTTACCGGCGCATGCAGGTGTCGCACCTGAAGCTGTGCGCGAGCCGTGCCTTCTGGCTGGTGGCTTATCCGAGCCAAGGTCACGAGATGCTGTTCGACGCGCATACGCGCTCGTTCAGCGCCTTAGGCGGCGTGCCACGCCGAGGCATTTACGACAACATGAAGACGGCCGTCGACAAGGTCAACAAGGGCAAAGGCCGCACGGTGAATGCGCGCTTCGCGGTGATGTGCGCGCACTACCTGTTCGATCCGGATTTCTGCAACGTTGCCTCAGGTTGGGAAAAGGGCATCGTCGAAAAGAACGTGCAGGACAGTCGCAGGCGTATCTGGCTGGACGCCCAAGACCGTCAATTCCACTCCTTCGAGGAACTCAATGCCTGGCTCGGGCAGCGCTGCCGCGCACTCTGGAGCGAGCTTCCGCACCCGCAATACAGCGGGCTGAGCGTGGCTGAGGTGTTGGAGTTGGAGCGGGCCGAAATGATGCCCATGCCCGCGCCCTTCGACGGTTACGTCGAGCGTGCGGCGCGGGTTTCCAGCACCTGCCTGGTCAGCATGGGACGAAACCGCTACTCGGTACCCTGTGAGTACGCCGGCAAGTGGCTCAGTTGCCGCCTGTATCCGACGCGGATCGAGGTGGTAGCTGATGACGTATTGATTGCCAGCCACGCGCGCTTGCTGGATCGCGACCAGGTCAACTATGACTGGCAGCACTACATCCCGCTGATCGAGCGCAAGCCGGGCGCACTGCGCAATGGCGCTCCTTTTGCGGATCTACCAACACCACTGCGGCAACTCAAACACGGCCTGACACGTCATGCCGGCGGTGACCGGATCATGGCGCAAGTCCTGGCTGCCGTACCCGTCGCCGGACTCGATGCCGTATTGGTGGCCGTTGAACTGGTACTCGAAGCCGGCACCCTGAGCGCCGAACACGTCTTGAATGTCGTGGCGCGGCTGACAGCGACCGAGCCACCGCCCTCCGTCGAGACTCACTTGCAGCTCAAGGAAGCGCCTGTCGCGAACACGGCGCGCTACGACCGTTTACGCGGCAGCGTCGAGGAGATCCGTCATGCGTGATCTCATGGCAGAACTCAAAGAGCTGCGCCTGCACGGCATGGCCAATGCTTGGGCGGACTTGACGGCGCAGGGTGAGTCGGCCCTAGCCTCCTCGAAATGGTTGCTCGAACACCTGCTGCAACAGGAGCATGCGGATCGCGCCATGCGCTCGGTGAGCCATCAAATGAACATGGCCAAGCTGCCCATGCACCGTGACCTGGCTGGCTTCGACTTCAGCGCCTCCAGCGCCGACGCACGGCTGATCAGGGAACTGGCCAGCCTGGCCTTCACCGACACGGCACAGAACGTGGTACTCATCGGCGGGCCGGGCACCGGCAAGACCCACCTGGCCACCGCGCTAGCCGTGTCCGGCATCACTCTGCACGGCAAGCGCGTGCGCTTCTACTCCACGGTTGACCTGGTCAATCTGCTGGAGCGCGAGAAGCATGACGGTAAAGCCGGGCGCATCGCCCAAGCACTGCTGCGCATGGACTTGGTCATCCTCGATGAGCTGGGTTACTTGCCATTCAGTCAGGCTGGCGGTGCTCTGCTTTTTCACCTGCTGTCCAAGCTGTACGAGCACACCAGCGTCGTGATCACGACCAACCTGAGCTTCGCAGAATGGTCGCGCGTGCTCGGCGACGCCAAGATGACCACCGCCCTGCTGGATCGGCTTACGCACCACTGCCACATCGTCGAAACGGGCAACGAGTCCTACCGCCTGCAACACAGCAGCTTGGCGGCTCAGGCAAAGATCAAATCACGGGAGCGAAAACGCAAGGACGATCAGAAGCCGGTGGACGACGAACCGTTTTGATTTTAGGGAAAGGATGGCCTGCTGCATGACGACATGTGGCAGGTCTTCAGTCGCCACTTGGGGCGATCGAAAGGAAGGGATTTTAAAGCAGCTGCGCTGATAGACTTATCCACAGTTGCTGATATAGAAATCAGCAATCCGCCCTGGGTCAAATTTCAATCGGCAGGGTGGGTCAATTTTCCATCAGCACCAACAAACCAGGAGCGCTGTCTGTGTGGGGGGCCATTTAACATAGGGTCTGTTATTCGCAGCCCAGCGGGCCCATAAAAGCGACGTGCAGCGATCAAACCAGTGACTACTGGCATAGGACGGCATAGAATGTGAATTACAAGTGAGTACAAGTGAGTCATTGTCATCTATGACAGACGCACGATCCTCAGCAACAAAATGACCTTGCCAATGCCGGGTCGAGGAGTTCTCGTGATATTCGAACTGAAAATGTCCCCCAAAAAAACGGAGCACGACCTCGATGCGCCCGTTTTTTACAACATGGAACGTATGCGCATGTCCCTGGACAGCGGCGAGATTCATGTTCCTAAAGGATTAACCAAAGAGGCGCGTCGTCGCTTTGTGCGTGAGCAGCTGTCGAATGTCGCTAACCGTTAGCCTGAGCGTTTATTTTGGTAACCTTTACGACAAATTACCCGAGCGAGACCTCGATCAGATCGACGCCTTCTGGACACATTGTGAAGACCATGGCCTATCCGGCTGGCAAGGCAAGATCAAACCAAGCTGGATTGTGCCAGACCACTACCCAGATGCCGCGATCAGAAGGGCGGATGCCAAAGCCAACAAGTATTGGCATGCGCACATTGGTATCCCCACCTGGAAGCCGTCAAAAAATCCGAATGCCACATACGAGGTGTCGGACTGGGTTCTGCACTTTACGTACAACGAAAGCGCACGCCATGTGAAGCTGGTGGATTACGGCGATCACGACCCGTTCACATTACCCGCTGCCCATAAATTGGTGTGACGCCCAAACCGCCTGAAGGCGGTTTTTTCATGCCTTAACTCAAGCCGACGATAAGCGTCCAAGCGGCATGGCCATCAAGCAGTTGGCCATCGTGGAAAGCACGGTATCGAGATTCTGATCTGATCTGATCGGCCAGGTCGTGCAAAAGCCCTGCAGTAGCGGGGCTTTTTGTTAGTGGTAAACCACGGTTACTCTTGGCGCACCAATTTGAACTGAGTCAATTTGGCGCCGGGTGGATCGTCACGCGTTAGCGTCAAACCTTCAAGCTTGCCAGCCGGCTTGCCGTTGTAATGAAACACATCGCCTTCAACCTTACCCACTTCCCATGTGGTTTCAAAATAGCGGCCCTGGCGCAGCTCGCCGGTCTTGCTCCCCTCTGGCTCGATGACGTCATAAACGCCTTCGGGATCGTATTGCTCACTCATTTCAGACTCCTGTGATGCGCCTTAATGGCTGCGTGAGCGTACTTCATTTAGACCAAATTGGCTTCGGAGGCCAGCCTGGCCACTGCCAGCCGAGCGCCGGGCCCGCTGGCCGCCACTCGACTGGCAGCGACCTGGGGTTCGGGGAGCAATGGAACAGTAAACGCACTTAAGCCCAGTACCTGCCCGCAAACCAGCGCTCTGTCTGGGGAGTACGATAAAACCACCGTTTTATGAAACCGCTTTAACGAACATCAGGAAGGACCGTAAACATCCGAAAAGCGGTTCGATAAACTCGTTTCGACAATCAGAGTTCTCCAATCAACAGTCACATACGAGTAAAGCGAACTCTAATTCGTGCTTACGTTGGTTTTCGGTTCCATTGCTCCCCAAACCCCTCTTACCACTCCCAGTCTAAAACGGTCTCTTTAACTCTGTTTGAAGATCGCGGGATAGAGCCTAAAAGGGGGTGTAAGCCGGAACCCCAGAAAATTCCGTCGGAAAAGGTCTGAAGCTAGGTTTCCGGCTGCTTCGTCTATCCGACATGGTTTTACGTATACGCTTTACCCCTGAAAGAGTGCCGTTTTCGTGCTTGGCTCAGCAGCGCCGGAAATCAACTATTTTCCGACAGTCCGCTGGAGTCGAGCCGCGTGTGTTAATTGGCCCCTGTAGAATGCCGAACTCTGCTCAGAACAAGGGAGGGACTAACATGACAATCAGCATCACCGATGAAGAGTGGGACGAATTGTCACCAGAGAACTTCGAGACGGCCACATTACTGCGTGCAGTCGATGCCGTGGACGTACTGCGCTGCGACCTGAACGACAGCGAGCACGGCGGGCCGCCGCAGCTGCGCACTGACCTGTTGAAGCTGCATCAACTGGCGATGGCTGTGTTTAACGAGGGATCACGCAGCCGAGTAGACGAACTGTTCGAGTTAGCCGTCGATCTGGAAGACCAGGTGCACAGCCTGATAACCTCGCTGGAGCAGGTGCAGGAAACCTTGTCCCAGTTGACAACCCTCTACCCCGAAAGCTTGTCCTATGAAGATGGCGACGTGAGCGAGTCCTGATCATGGTCAAGACGACGTCGGTCGAAGGTTTAAGCGATGATGAGCGGGAGCTGCTGATCGAAGCGCTGCGTGCATTGCGTCACCAGCGTGGTAAAGCATGGAATGCCGCTTGCGATGCCGCCTTAGCAGTCAATAAACGCCAACCTTCATTGCGTTCTGCCGGTATCGACGACATCCAGCGCCTGGCGCGACGCCTCGGCGGACGTGCAACCCACTGGTCAGAGGAGTGAATCGTGTTCTGCCACCTAGCTGGTTATAGGGGTTTGAAGTCCAACGGAACGCTAACGTACGTTCCCGTTC
>NZ_JBSVXD010000030.1:0-43637 GCF_054070755.1 Pseudomonas sp. SDO5591_S426
AGCCGACATCTATGTTGGATGTCCTGACGCCATCGCGAGCAAGCTCGGCTCCTACAGGGGTGGCGGTGATCAGGTAGCGGCGGTAGACGGCTCCAACTGCCTTTGCGCCAGCCAGATTTCCTCCTGCAACCACTGGCTGAACACCTGCAATTGCGGCAGCGACTGCTCGGGGCGGGTCACCAGCCAGTACGACTGATGGCCTTCGACGTGCACGTTGAGCACCTGGGTCAACTGACCGCTGGCCAGTTCCGGCGCGACCATGTGCCAGTCGGCGATGGTGATGCCCAGGCCGTCGATGGCGGCGCGAATGGCCAGGTCGAGCAGGTCGAATTCGTACCCGCCCTGGGTGTCGACGCCGCTGATGCGCGCGGCGTCCAGCCAGTGTTTCCAGGTCAGGTAACGCTGGTCTTCCCGGGCCAGCACATGCAACAGCGTCAGGCGATTGAGGTCGATGCCCTGCTCGCTCCACTCCCGCGCATACAACGTCGGTGCGCACACCGCGATGTGCCGTTCCTGAAACAGCAGCGAACTGTCCAGGCCATCCCATTCGCCGTCGCCAAAACGGATCGCGCAATCGAGCGTACTGGTTTCCGCCAGACTGTCCTGCAAGCGGGTGGTGATGCTCAACTCCAGCTCCGGATGCTTCTCGCGCAGGCGCCCCAGACGTGGCATCAGCCAGCGATTGGTGAAGGTCGGCGGCGCATTGATATGCAGGCGGTTGGCATGGGATTTCTGCTGGATGCTGCGCACCGTCAGCTCGATCTTGTCGAAGGATTGATGCAATGCCCGTAGCAATACCCGACCGGCGCTGGTCAACTCCAAGTGATGATGGCGCCGCTCCAGCAGGTTCTCGCCCAGCTGTTCTTCCAGCTGCCGCACCTGACGGCTCACGGCACTCTGGGTGACGTTTAGCAACTCGGCGGCGCGGGTGAAGCTGCCCGTGCTACCGGCCACTTCGAACGCTTTGAGCGCATTCAGGCCGGGCATTTTGCGTTTCATGAAAGGCTCTCAAGGACCAGTGACGAGGCGGCAAGGATCACATGGGAGCGGCACATTGTCCTACAGGATTTTTTAAGTAACATGCATTCGAGGAAGGTTTAAGCGGATTTTTAATCGTTTGTTCAACGCACCTCAGATCGCAAGACTTGCCGGCATCTCTAATAAAAATAGCCGAGAGCTGCCACATGCCCTTCCCCGCTTCTTTGCGCCTCAGCCCTTCGTATCTCGCTCTACTCTGCACCTTTGCGGCCCCGGCCATGGCCGTGCAAGTCACTGACAACCTCGACCTCGGCGGCGCCGTTCGTGCCCGCTGGGATTACGATCCGGATCGCGACATCCAGAAGTTCGGCCTGGACACGGTGTTCCTCAGCGCCAAATACAACTCCGACAGCTGGATCGGTGAGGCTCAGTACCGTTTCTACGGTCGTTCCTATCCCTACCAGTACACCAAGAATTACGGCGATATCCAGTTCGCCAAGTTCGCGTGGGTCGGCTACAAGTTCAACCCCGATCAGCAGGTGCAAGTGGGCCTGAACACGGTGCCGTTCGGTTTGCAGCCGTACTTCGGCAGCACCTTCTACGAAACCCTGGGCAACGTCATCGGCCTGGAAGACGTGCAACAAGTCGGTGCCAAATACGTCCAGCAATCGGGCGACTGGAACATCCAGGCCGGTTACTACCTGCGCCCGGCGTGGCAAGGCAAAGGCACCAGCAATGGCGTCACCTACTCCAGCGTAGTGTCGGAAGCCGACAGCTATGTGGCCGACGGTAGCGACAATCAGGAGCGCAACACCGCGGTACTGCGCGTGGCCAAGGCGCTGGACCTGGGGCCGTGGAAATCCGAGGTCGGTCTCTCCGGCCTGACCTCCAGCCTGCAGAACCGCGACACCAACGATGACGGCCGCCGCAACGCCGTGGCCTTGCATTACCTGGGCAAGAACGGCCCGTGGGAAGTGCAGTTGCAGGCAGCACGACAACAGATGTCGCCGCGCAACCCCGGCAGCGACGAAGTGGTGACCCTCGGCGGTTACGACGGCACCTACAACATTGCCAGCCGCGGCAATCTGTACGTGGCGGACCTCAGTTACGACGTGGCCGGCAAGTACCTGTTCGATCAGGTGAGCGGGGTGAAGCTGTACGCCAACTACAGCGCCTTCGACAAATCCGCCAGCGACTTCGAGACCTCGGAACGGGTGATCCTCGGCACATCGTTCTCCTTGAGCAAACTGTGGATCGCCACTGAATGGATATTCGGCAAGAACGATCCATACATCGGCGGCAGCAGCTACACCCAGAGTCTGGGGGCTGGCGGGACGGATCATTGGGAGAATCAGTTGTACATGAACATCGGGTATTACTTCTGAGGTCCTGAGGACGCCTTCGCGAGCGGGCTCGCTGCCGTTTCGTTTCAGACCAGCAGCGATTTCAGGTCGTTGTACAGCGCCTCTGGAATCTGCACGCCCTCCGCCAGGCTGCGCACCCGCGCTGCATAACGTCGTTGTGACGGCAAGCGTGCGCCCTGCCCTTCGATGCCCTCGAACAACGTTTCCGCTCTGGCCAGATGTTGTTCGGTGGCGTCGCCCAAAAAGCGCCGGGGGTCCAGGGCGATGATCAACTCGCCATGGTACGGCGACGACTTGCTGCCGCCGTCGTAAGCCAGCGACTCGGCGCTGGTCAGGTCACCGATCAGCGGCCCGGCGATCAGCTCCACCATCGCCGCCAATGCCGAACCCTTGTGCCCGCCGAACGTCAGCATCGCGCCGCTGTCGAGCACCACGTTGGCGTCGGTGCTTGGCTGGCCCTGTGCGTCCACGCCCCAACCCTCGGGAATCGCCTTGCCGGCCCGGCGATGCAACTCGATGTCGCCACGGGCAATCGCGCTGGTGGCGAAATCGAACACAAACGGGTCGCGCCCCGCGCGTGGCCAACCGAAAGCGATGGGATTGGTGCCGAACACCGGCACGCGGCCGCCGGCAGGCGCCACCCAGGCATGGCTCGGATTACACGCCAGCGCCACCAGCCCGGCAGCGGTCAGTTGCTCGATCTCCACCCACAGTGCCGAGAAGTGCACACAACGGTTGATTGCCAATGCGGCAATGCCATTGTCGCGAGCCTTTTGTGCCAGTAACGGCAACCCGGCCTGAAACGCCAACTGCGAAAAACCACCGCCAGCATCCACCCGCACGATCGAAGGCGCCTGATCGATCACCTGCGGCTCGGCATCGGCCGACACCTTGCCGGCCCGCAGGGAATTCACGCAGCCCAGTACCCGGTATAAACCGTGGGAGGCACAGCCGTCGCGTTCACCGGCAATCACCGTCGCCGCCACCGCTTGCGCATGGGCCGGATTGAAACCGTTGTGCAGCAGGATCGATTCGGCCAGCTCGCGGGCCTGGATCAGGGTCAATCGAATCATGGTCATCTCCTTGAACAGACCGCTCAGGGTGGTCTATCCGGGGCGAGATGGCTTGATGGCTTTGGCCGTTGACGACGACGAAATCGGCACAGCGCGGGCGCACTAGACCTTCGGCTGGTGACTGGTCACGCAGTGGATGCCGCCGCCACCGGCCGAGACGGCATCGATGTTGAGCTGCACCACTTCGCGCTCCGGATACAGTTGAGTGAGCAGATCAAAAGCTTTGCGGTCTGCAGCCTTGTCACCAAACTGCGGCGCAATGATCGCCCCGTTGATCACGAAGTAATTGATGTAGCCGGCGGCGAAGTCCGGATTGTTCTTGCTGAACTTGCTCTGCCGTGGATTGAGCGGCGGCGACACGGTGTGCACCTGCAACCGGCGGCCATCGGCGTCGGTAGCGTTTTTCAGTATCTCCAGATGGGCTCGGGTGACCTTGTAGTCGTAGGACTCGGGGTCGTTGTCGAGGTTGGCGATCACCACGCCCGGCTTGACGAAACGCGCATAGAAGTCGACGTGAGCATCGGTGATGTCCTTGCCCTTGATGCCCGGCAACCAGATGATTTTGCGCAACCCCAGGCGTTCCTTCAGCTCCTGTTCGACCTCGGCCTTGCTCCAGTCGGGGTTGCGGTTTTTATTGAACCAGCTGCTTTCAGTCATGATCCCGGTACCGTGACCATCCACCTCGATGCCACCGCCCTCGCCCACCAATTCACTGCGCAGGTATCGGGCCTCTTCGGTCTCGGCAACCAGCGCGGCTAACTGAGCATCTTTGCTGTGTCGTTGTTTGTTGCCCCAGCCGTTGAAATTGAAATCCACCGCGCCGAGTTCGCCCTTGCCGTCGACGACAAAATTGGCACCGATGTCGCGCATCCAGATGTCGTCGAGTTCGGTGATGACGTAGGTGATGTTCTTCGAACCGCAATGTTCTTCGGCCAGATCCCGTTCGCTGTCGCGACAGAACACGGTGACCGGCTCATAACCGGCGATGGTCCGCGCGATCAGGCCCAGTGCCGCTTGCACGTCGGCGGTGAAGTCTTCCCAGATGGCGTCCTGCGCGCCAAACGCGATGAACGCCTGTTGGTGCTTGTCTCCTTCGTCCGGCATGTACCAACGACCCTCGCCCGCCGCCAACACTTGCGCGGGGCTCAGACCAAGGCCCATGAAGGCGGCTGTCACACCGGCGGCAACCGATACCTGTTTGATGAATTCGCGACGCGTTGACATGTGTCTGTTTCCTGAAAAAGGGGCAAAGGCCGGCGTTGTGCGCCGGCCCGGAATCATTGGCTTGTGGCCGTCTTGAACTTGGTCCAGGTGCGCATGCGTGCGCGCATGTCGGCCTGGGGAATGTCTTTGCCCGGGATCAATCGAGCATAGGTGGCTTCGTCGATGTAGATGTCCGGGTTGTCGCGCATCGTTGCATCGACGTCCGGACGGGCCTTGGCATTGGAAGTCGGGTAACCGGTGAAGTTACTGATGGCCGCCATGTTCTGCGGACGCATGACGAAGTTGATGAACGCGTAGGCGTACTCCGGATGTTTGGCGTCGACCGGGATCGCCATGGTGTCCATCCACACCGTGGTGCCTTCGCGGGGGATGCGGTACTGGAAGTCGCTTTTCTTGCCGGCGGAATCCGCCGTGCGTTGCGCCTGGGTCATGTCGCCGCTGTAGCCGAGGGACAGGCACAGGTTGCCGTTGACCAGATCGGTCACCGGTTGCGACTGGAACTTGCGAATGTACGGTCGCAATTTCATCAGCAGTTCGCTCGCTGCCTTCAAGTCTTCCGGCTTGCCGCTGCGTGGGTCGCGACCGAGATAGTTGAGGACCACCGCCAGCGCTTCATCCGGCGAGTCGATCATCGAAATGCCGCAGTCAGCAAACTTCGCCGCCAGTTCCGGCTTGAACAGCATGTCGAGGCTGTTGACCGGGGCGTCGGGCACGCGCTGCTTGATTTGCTCGGCGTTGTAAGTCAGGCCGATGGTGCCCCAGGTGTAAGGGACGGTGGCCTGACTCGAATGCTCGTATTGCCTGCGCAGCTTTTGCAGGCCGGGCTCGATGTCGGCCAGCTCAGTGAGTTTCGAGCGATCCAGCGGCATCAGGCTGCCGGCGCGCACCAGGCGCTCGGCCACGGTGTCGCCGGGGAAGATCAGGTCATAGCCGCTGCCGCCCGCGAGCATCTTGGCTTCCAGGGTTTCGCTGCCATCCATCACGTCGTAGATCACCTTGATCCCGGTTTCGGCGGTGAAGCGGCTCAGGGTGTCTTCGGCGAAATAATCGGCCCAGTTGTACAGCCGCAGGGTTTTCTCCTCGGCGTGTAGCGACGGCACCGTGCAGCACAGTGAAAAACCCAGGGCGGCGAGCAAGCGTTTGTGGGAAACGTGCATATCAAACTCCTTGAGTGTTCCAGCGTGAGTTGATGTGGCGCCCGTCCTGGCTCAACAACGTCCCGTACATGTCCGGACGGCGGTCGCGGTAGATGCCCCAGCTCAGGCGCTCTTCGCGCATGGCCGCGAGGTCGAGGCTGTGCACCAGCAGGCCGGTGCTGTCACGGTCGGCCTCGGCGAGCAATTTGCCCTTGTGGTTACAGATGAAGGACGAGCCGTAGAAATTCATCTGCAACGCTGGATCGGTGGTCGCGGCTTCCCGGCCGACGCGGTTGGACGCCACCACCGGCAGGATGTTGGCCGCCGCATGACCGCGCATGGTCATTTGCCAATGGTCGCGGGAGTCCAGGCTCGCACAGCCCGGTTCAGAGCCGATCGCTGTGGGAAACAGCAAGACCTCGGCGCCCATCAAGGCCAGGCAACGTGCCGTCTCGGGGAACCACTGATCCCAGCAGATGCCCACGCCGATGCGGCCGAACGCGGTGTCCCAGACACGGAAACCGGTGTCGCCGGGGCTGAAATATTCTTTCTCCTGATAGCCGATGGCGTTGGGAATGTGGGTTTTGCGGTAAACACCCAGCAGGCGTCCATCGGCGTCGGCCACGCAAAGAGAATTGAAATACGCGTTGCCGGCCTTCTCGAACCAGCTCAGCGGCAGGACCACGCCCAACTCCCTCGCCAATGCGGCAAAGCGCTTGAGGACCGGGCTTTCGCGAAACTCCTCGGCCAGGGCCAGGTGCTTGTGATTTTGCTCGATGCAGAAATACGGCGTGGCAAACAGCTCTTGCAGCAGGATGACCTGGGCACCCTTGGCCGCTGCCTCGCGGACAAGCTGTTCGGCTTGGTCGAGGTTGTTTTTCAGGTCCCAGGTGCACGGCATCTGGGTGGTGGCGATTGTCAGGAGCGTCATCGCTTCAACCCTCCAGCGGCCAGGCAGGCTGTTGCTGGGTGATGCAGTGCACACCGCCGCCGCCATGGGCCAGATGATTGATTCGCACCGGCACCACTTCACGTCCGGGGAATGCCTGGGCGAGCGTTTCGGCGGCCACATCATCGGCCGCGATGCCGTAGGCCGGCATGATGATCGCGCCGTTGGCGATGTAGAAATTGGTGTACGAGGCGCAGAACACTTCGGCTTCGGTGTCCACGGCGTCGCTGGCCTCATACAACTCGATCAATTCGAACTTGCGCCCTTGTGCATCGGTAGCCAGTTCCAGCGCACGACGGTTTTCACGGGCCACTTCGGCGTACACCGATTGTTTGTCGTGGGTAGCGTCGACCAGCAAAACGCCGGGACGGGCGAATGCGCACACGCCATCGACGTGGCCGTCGGTCATGTCGCCGGTGACGTAGTCCGGATCGCCCGGCAGCCAGATGGTTTTCTTCACGCCGAGCAGCCGCGCAAAGATTTCCTCCATCTCGGCCTTGTTCATGCCGGGGTTGCGATTGGGGTTGAGCAACACCGATTCGGTGGTGATCAGCGTGCCTTCGCCGTCAACATGGATCGCCCCGCCTTCGTTGCTCAGCGGCGTACCGAAACATTCAAACCCCAAGTGATTGAGCGCGCGGCGCCCCAGGCTTTCGTCGAGGTTGTGCGCCGACTTGCCGCCCCACGCGTTGAAGCGCCAGCTCACCCCGGCCAGGCCTTGCTGCGGATGGCAGACGAAACTCGGGCCGGAGTCGCGGCACCAGCTGTCGTTCACCGCCCACTCGATCAGTTCGATGTTCGGCCCGCACAACGCTTTGGCGCTGGCGACCGCCGATGGATCGACAACCATTTTCACCGGTTCGAAACGGGCAATGGCATTGGCCACGCGGGCGAAGTCTTCTTGCACGTTGGCCAATGTCACGCGCCATCCGGACTCCCACAGCGCCTTATTGTGCGGCCAGACCATCCAGGTCGCCGCGTGCCGGGCCCACTCGGCGGGCATGATCCAACCGGTGTTTTTATTGTCGTTCTGCTGCATGATGCTCTCCAGGTGAAATCGGCCTTTCAATTAAGTCATTGTGTTCAATGAAAAACGCCTTGGCGGTGTTGGCATGCATGCTACGGCTGTAAAAACGGGCAAACAAACGATGGATTTTGCGGACAACTGATTAGAGAAACTTATCGATATGCTCAAACACTGGCCGCCACTGAGCACGCTTCGCGGCTTTGAAGCCGCCGCACGGCTGGGCAGCTTTCACAAGGCCGCCGACGAGTTGAACCTCACTCAGTCGGCCATCAGCCAGCAGATCCGCAGCCTTGAGGCGTATCTCGAACAACCGCTGTTCTTTCGCAGCGGACGCAGCGTCAGCCTGACCGATGCCGGGCATGATTTGCTCAGCACCACCCAGGCTCTGCTCCAGCAATTGGCCGTGGGCATTCGACGCCTGGGGCAATATCAGAAGCCCAATCAACTGGTGCTCAACACCACGCCGGCGTTCGCCCGCCACTGGCTGCTGCCGCGTCTGGCCGATTTTCGCCAACAGCATCCGGAGGTCGATCTGTGGATTTTCAGCACCGATGAAGTGCCTGACATGGCGACGCAAACGATCGACATCGCGGTGCGCGACGACATCAGTTCCCAGGCCGAATGCAGCTTCAAGGTTTTATGCGCCGACCGCCTCTATCCGGCGTGTCATCCGAACCTGCTGACGCAGCCACCGGCACAGCGCACCACCTTGCATGGCGAACGGGAAATGGACTGGAGCCATTGGGCGGTGGAGGCCGGTATCGATGTCGGCCAGCAGGATCAAGGGCTGAACTTCTCCGACCCCGGCCTGCTGCTGGATGCCGCCTGCGCGGGGCTCGGCATCGCGCTGGTCAGTCAGCTACTGAGTCGGCAAGCACGCGCCAACGGCCTGTTGCAGCCTTTGGTGGAGCAGACCATTCGTGGGCCAAACTGGGCTTTGTTGACTCATCGGGACAGCGAGAGCAATGCGCGCAGTTTCAGCGAGTGGCTGGTCGAGAACCTGCCGGACGAAAAACCGAGGTCGGCAATATCGCTGACATAGCGGCAATACTTCGAAGTGGTTTTCGTCGGCACGCCATGATGAATTCAACCGCACCGGGCTTTTTCGTCTAGCGTGGATGGAGTGCGTTCAATTGACCCAGTCCTTTCATGAGATGGAGTTCGATGATGAAAACTTTCGCTTCCTGGCTGACGATTTCGCTGTTGAGTGTATTGCTTTGCGCCTGCGCTGCGGTCGATGCCGGGAGCGGTGGCGCGGGTGAAATGGAGATTCGCTCGGGCAAGATCGAGCAGATTTCGCAGGTACAGATGCAGACCAATCATGACAGTGGCGTCGGGGCGATCCTCGGCGGTATCGGCGGCGTTGCGCTCGGCAGTCTGATCGGGCGTGGCACTGGCCGGGATGTTGCGATGGTCGCCGGCGCCCTTGCGGGTGCGGCCGGCGGTAACTACGCGGAGAAGAAACAATATGACCAGCCCAAGGACGCGCAGCAGATTATTGTTCGAACCAACAGCGGCGTACTGGTTTCGGTGACTCAACCGATCAATCCGTCACTGACCAAAGGCATGAACGTTTATGTTGAAGGGGCCGGCAGCGAAGCGCGCGTGGTGCCCCAGGGGTAGTCCGTTGTCCTGCCCGTTCAAACGGCAGGCTTTACGAAACAGGAGTCATCAAAATGCGAATCCTGAAAACAATGGTCGTGGCGTTGCTGCTATCTGCTGGCCTGACGCCTTATATCGGCATCGCCCATGCGGAAGGTGACGTTTCAAAAGACGTCAGGGATGGCATGCGTGACGTGGACAAAGACATCGATCGCGACGGAAAAGATATCGATAAAGAAGCCAAGGAACTGGATAAGGAACGCCATAAAGAAGACAAGCATCTTGATAAGGAAGAGAAAAAACATCTTTGATGTTTTTAATACCAAGGTGCCTTTTATCTCGCAGAAAACAGCTGTGTTACTTGAATGAAACACATGCAGTTCATCGCCCGGAAGTTACGCTGGATCCAATAAACTTGCGCGCCACTTTTCCTGTTCTACACTCGAAAAGTTGCGCGTAAAAACGACTCAATACCAAATACAACGTGGCGTTTAATATTACGCGGTGACGGTTGATCACCTTCGGCAACGCACAGGCGAACTACGCCCGCTAGTTCCCCGCCAAGCCACCGAAGGTCGCGATCATGCCCAGAGCTTTCAGCGTCCGCCCCTTTGCCCTTTGCGCGAGCCTGGCGGCAGTTGCCTTGAGCGGTTGTGCGACACAGCAGTCTGCTGAGCCCGCCTCCCAACCTCTGCGCCAGAATCCTGAGTTCACCTACGATGCCAGCGGCGTGACCCACGCCACGCTCACGGCGGCCGAGCAGCAGGTCAACGTCGGGAATGAGCGTTACGTTTCCCTGGTGTTCAACGGCGATTACGATTCGCCACTGATTCGTACGCGCCCCGGCGGGACCATGGCGATCCGTCTGGATAACCGCATGGACGAGATCACCAACCTGCACTTCCACGGCATGCAGGTGTCGCCCCTGGACGAAGGCGACAATATTTTCCGCGTGACCCAGCCTCACAAGGTGGGCGAATACAACGTCAAACTGCCGCTCGCACACAGCCCCGGTGCCTACTGGTATCACAGTCATTTCCATGGCGGCTCCCAGCGTCAGGTGTCGGCCGGGATTGCCGGGCCGATCCTGGTCGATGGCATGCTCGATCCGTTTCCCGAACTCAAGGGCATCAAGGAACAAGTGCTGGTCCTGCGTAATTTCCAGAAAACCCTGACCGGCAAAGTCGCCAGCGAGATCATCACCAGCGCCCCGTCGATTCGCACGATCAATGGCCAGGAAGTGCCGACCATCGACATCAAGCCCGGAGAAACCCAGCTCTGGCATTTCATCAACATTGCCGCCAACCAGTACTTCCGGATTCGTATCAACGGCCAGTCGATGCAGGTGTTGTCCCGTGACGGCAACACGGTGACGCGCAGGGTCGATGCCGATCAGGTACTGATCGGGCCGTCGGCGCGTTTCAGTGTGTTGGTGGTCGGGCCACCGGAGGGTTCCTACGAAGTCGAAACCGGTTCCGGAAACACCGGACCGGCGGGCGATCAGTACCCGATGGCCAAGTTGGCGATCCTGCGTTCAAGCGGCCAACAGGTGGCGACCAAACAGATCACCAGCGCCTATCCGCCGGCCGAGGACTTCAGCAAGATCGCGGTGAACAAGACGCGCCAGTTTGCTTTTCAGGATTCGGACACCGACCCCAATGCGTTCCTGATCAACGGCACACGCTTTGAGCTGGACCGGGTCAACACCACGGTCAAGCTCGGTGATGTCGAAGAATGGCGGCTGTTCAACCCGTCCCAGGAGTTGCACCAGTTCCACATTCACCAAGTGGATTTCCAGGTCACCGAGTTCAACGGCAAACCGGTGCAGTTCAGCGGCTATCGGGACAACGTGTTCATTCCCGCAACAGGTTCGATCACCGTGCGAATCCCCTTTCGCGATCCGGTGATCCTCGGCAAGTTCGTCTACCACTGCCACATCCTCGAACACGAGGACGGCGGCATGATGCAGGCGATTCAGGTGGTCAAGCCGGAGGACTACGAGCAGGCGGTCAAGCTCGAACCCCTGGGCGGGCTGTACGGTGAAAACAACCAGTTGTGCTCCTACCTGCGCAACACCGGACAGGACCCGAAAGCGTCCAGCCCGCTGAAACCGCTGATCAACTAAGGGGGGGCACGCCATGTACAACTATCGCTTGGCTGTGTTGTTGGTGGGATCGGTGTGCGCCGTCGAATCGACGCTCGCCGATGACGGGCAATACCCCAACGTCGGCATGGATTACGACGCGACCTTTCAATATGACCACACGCATGGCGATTCGCCCCAGGGCGGCAATCGCAACACCGGGGACGCGTACCCGGACATCAACACCACGTTCTACTTTCGCTTCACCCACGATCAGCAGATTCAACTGGCCACCGAGATCAATCCCGTCGCCGGGCCAGAGCCTGGGCAAAAGCGTTTCTTCGAAGACGTGGGGCTGGTGATCAACGACCTCAACTACTACCAGAACAACGCCAACTCGGCCTTTTCGGTCGGCAAATACCATGTGCCGTTCGGTCGCGCGCAGGACCAGGCGCCCGGCCTCTACACCAATGATTACGTCGCCACCTACGACCTCGACGGCATGCTCGGTGGCACAGTGGCGTACCGCTTTTTCGACCAGAAGCTGGGGATGATCGAACCCAACCTGAGCGTGTACACCGCGGACAATTCGTTTCTCGGTCGGCCGTACCTGCGCCATGGCGAGAAGTTGCAGCGCAGCGATGGCGGTCCGTCGAATACCGGCAAGCTCGATTCCTATGCGGTGACGGTGAACTGGATAGCGATTCCGGCGGTGCCTTATCTGGAGATGCAGGCCGGTTATATGTTCAACAAAAAGGCCGAAGACGAGACGCAGCCCGATCCACCAGGCGAAGACGATGAAACCATCAAGATCGCCTCGGCCCGCTACATCTGGGCCTATGCGCCGAGCACCGATCTTGAGCCGACGCTGGCGGGGCGTTATTTCGATATCGTGCCCTTCGTCGAATTCGCCGATGTCGACAACGAGGACGGCATCAAGGGCAACGACACCCGCTATCTGACCACCTCGCTGACCTTCGATTTCGGCGACTGGGCGCTGGGTGCGACGCGTACCGACAAGCATCGCGAATCGACCGGGGGCGCGGATCACCAGGACTACCTCAACGAGTTGAGCGTGACCTACAACATCACCGGCCAGATCAAACTTGGCTTGTCTGCCGGCACCCAGAAAGAGGACGGCCAGATGTCCGAACTGCTGGGACTGGCGTTGACCTATTCGGGAGGGTACTGAGCCATGAAGTGGCTAATGGCGTTGCTATTGGCGGCAACGGCGGCGAGTTCGACGGCTGCGACCCGCACCGACATCGGCGGGCCGTTCCAGCTGACCAACCAGAATGGCCAGCGCGTCACCGAACGCAGTTTTGGCGAGCCGGCGTTGCTGTATTTCGGCTTCATGACCTGTCCCGCCATTTGCCCAACTGACTTGGCGAAAATGGCCCGCATCAGCCGGCAGCTGCAACAGCAGCAGGGCATCAACGTGCGGCCGATTTTCGTGACCATAGACCCGGAACGGGACACGCCGAAAAAACTGAAGACCTACGTGAATTACTTCGCCAGTGACTTCGTCGGCTTGACCGGTTCGGCGCAAGACATCGTGCGCATCACGGACGCTTATCACGTGTATTACAAGAAAGTGCCTACGGGGGATAAACCGGACGAGTACATGATGGACCACTCGACCATCCTGTTTTTAATCGATAGCCAGGGCCGTTACCTCAAGCATTTCGGACGTGGGCTGGATGAAAAGGAAATCGAGAAACAGGTGGTCACTGCATTGGCGGATGCAGCGGCTGGACGCTGACGGGAGATTGCAATGAAATCAGTGTCTGGACATCAGCCCGTGTAGAACTCCGAACCGCAAACCCGGCTCCGAAGGCGTCATGTGTGCGATGCCGAAGACCTTGAACGCCGCCAGCATCAATACCAACCCTCCCGGCAAACTGCTCAGGCGATGGGCTTGCAGCCCCGCCAGCCGCAGCTTTTTGACATGCCCGACTTCGAGCAGACGCAGCGACAGGCGCAGCAGTCCGCTGTAGGTGATGCCGGTTTCTCCATAGTCGTTCAACCCATTGGCACTGAGGATCTTGGCCAGCATGCGCGCGGTGCCTGAAGAGCCAATGGTCTGCTGCCAACCCTGCGCGCGATAACGACGGGCGACCTTGTCGAACTCAAGCGTCGCTACCCGTTCGGCTTCAAGCAGCGCCTGGGCGGTGATGTTGCCGCCGGCAAAATAACGCGCTCCAAAAGTGCCGCTGCCAATCGCAATACTCTCGGTGACCAGCAACTGAGGGCCGCGTCCCAGAATCAATTCGGTGGAACCGCCGCCGATATCCACCACCAGTCGCATGCTCTCTGAACCGGGGTTGGTATGGGCGACACCCGCGTACACCAGTTGCGCTTCTTCCTGCCCCGAGATCACGTCGATACGAAACCCCAAGTGGCGTTCGGCGCTGGCCAGGAACAATTGCGCATTGTCAGCTTCGCGCACGGCGCTGGTCGCCACCGCCCGCACTCGCCCGGCTTCGAAGCCACGCAGTTTCTTGCCGAATCGCGCCAGCGCCTGCCACCCCCGATCCAGCGCCATTTCGTCTAGTGCCCCACCCTGAAACCCTTCGGCCAGGCGCACAGGTTCGCGCAGGGTTTTGACTTCCTGAATCATCATCTGGCGGTTGCGTTTGACTGGCTGGCCAATCATCAGGCGAAACGCATTGGAGCCCAGGTCAATGGCCGCAAACAGAGAGCTGTCACCTTTCATGGTGGGGATTCCCGGCAGTTTCATCGGCCTGCGAATGGCGTGCCGCAGGGCGGTTTGCGCCGATCCTGCCATGCGCTCAGTGACACGACGATGACAGGCCGATGAATTTCGCCATCACCTGTTCGTCACCACGTCGTCACATGCGCGGGCCTAGCATGGGCACTTCCAACTTCGTCGGGAGTTCTGACCATGCTGTTGACCAACGACACCCTGATGCAACGCATCCACCGCGAACTGCTCGATCACAGCGACGAAGAACTGGAGCTGGAGTTGCTGGAGGACGATCACGACCTCGAAGCACTGTTCGATGATCATCTCGGCGAGAGCCCGGAAAGGCAGGAACGTCGCCGTTACTTCAGCGAGCTGTTCCGCCTGCAAGGTGAGCTGGTGAAGTTGCAGAGTTGGGTGGTGAAGACCGGGCACAAGGTGGTGATCCTGTTCGAAGGGCGCGATGCGGCGGGCAAGGGTGGCGTGATCAAGCGCATCACCCAGCGGCTCAATCCTCGGGTCTGCCGGGTCGCCGCCCTGCCCGCCCCCAACGACCGCGAACGCACCCAGTGGTACTTTCAGCGCTACGTTTCGCACCTGCCGGCGGCGGGTGAAATCGTGTTGTTCGACCGCAGTTGGTACAACCGCGCGGGCGTCGAACAAGTCATGGGGTTCTGCAACGAGGACCAATACGAAGAGTTCTTTCGCACCGTGCCGGAGTTCGAACGGATGCTCGCCCGCTCTGGCATTCAGTTGATCAAATACTGGTTCTCGATCTCCGACCAGGAACAGCATTTGCGCTTTCTCAGCCGCATCCACGACCCGCTCAAACAATGGAAACTCAGCCCCATGGACCTTGAATCCCGTCGGCGCTGGGAGGCCTACACCAAGGCCAAGGAAATCATGCTCGACCGCACCCACATCGCCGAAGCGCCGTGGTGGGTGGTGCAAGCCGACGACAAGAAAAAGGCCCGGCTCAACTGCATCCATCACCTGCTCGGGCAAATGCCCTACGAAGAAGTCGAACTACCGGTGATCGAACTGCCGGAACGCGTACGCCAGGAAGACTACTCGCGCAGCCCGACACCACCGGAAATCATCGTGCCGCAGGTGTATTGAGGACGCAGGCTCGATTGTGCGCTTTGATGCGGGCGCACAATCGCTGTCATCACTCTGTAACCTGGTTGCCGCAATACTCACGCCATACACCGCGTGCTTTTTTATTGCTGCCTTCATAGGCGGCTTTTTTTTGCCTGATGTTTGAGTGACGACTTTATCGGCATAATCGCTTACGGTTCATACCTGGAGCGTATTAATGACCGCAGAAAGCTACGACCAGCTCGCGATTTTTGCCGCCGTCGCACAGGAGCGCAGTTTCACTCGCGCTGCCGCCAGACTGGGCATGTCGCAACCTGCTTTGAGCCGTGCCATGCGCCAACTGGAAGAACGCCTGGGTGTCCGGCTGCTGGCTCGCACCACGCGCAGTGTGTCCGCCACAGAAGCAGGCGAACATTTGCTGCAGGTGATCGCTCCCCGCTTCGAAGAGATCGATACAGAACTGGCATTGCTCAGCGAATTCCGTGACAAGCCGGCAGGCAAATTGCGCATTACCGCGGGCGAGCATTCGGCGATTACCATCCTGCATCCCGTGCTCGCGAAGGTGCTGCCCGACAACCCGGATCTCAGTATCGAAATCATCGTCGACTACGGCCTGACCGACATCGTCGCGCAAGGCTTCGACGCTGGAGTACGGTTGGGCGAGCAGGTCGCCAAGGACATGATCGCGATGCGCATCGGTCCCGACATGCGCATGGCGGTTGTCGGCTCCCCGGCATACTTCGCCCGGTACTCGAAACCCGTCGTTCCGGGCGATTTGACGGGGCACAACGGCATCACTTTGCGCATGCCCACCTACGGTGGTCTGTACCTTTGGGAGTTCGAGAAGAACGGGCAAGAGCTGAAGGTGCGAGTCGAAGGACAACTGGTGTTCAACAACATCGCCATGCGCCTGGAGGCTGCCCTTCAGGGGTTGGGATTGGCCTATATGCCGGAAGATCTGGTGCAGGAACATGTCGCGCAAGGTCGATTGATTCGCGTGCTGGCCGACTGGTGCGAGCCGTTCTCTGGCTATCACCTCTACTATCCGAGCCGGCGCCAGAGTTCACCGGCCTTCACCTTGCTGCGCGAAGCTCTGCGCTATTTGGGCTGAGCGGCGTCCAACGCCTCGCCCGCACGCCTGGCCGCTTCAACATCACCCTGCTCTGCCAGCAACTGGACCAATTGACGCAATTGCGCAGCGCTCAGGCTGACTCGCAGGCTGGCGGCCATGTGCGAGCGCAACTGCGACTCGACGCCGGGGGTGACGGCCAGCGCCGCGACCGTGGCCAGCTCACGACTTTGCCAGTCCAGGTTGTCGCGCTCGAAAATGTCGCCGAACAAATGCGCTTGCAGGTATTGGTTGATGACCGGGACGAAATCGAACAATGGCCCTTGCACAGGCGCGCCGGCAATGCGCGTCTGGTTGGCCTTACCCGCCGCCAGCAGTTCGCTGCCGGACGGAATCGCGCGACCGGGTTCGCGCCCCGGATCGTCCTGAACGCCACGTTGTTTGCGCGCCTCCACGACTTTCATCAGCTCGCCGAGCGCGTTGAGACTGCGGGGAAAACCGCTGTAGGCGTAGAGTTGCACCAGTATTTCTTTCGCTTCGCTGACGGTCAGCCCTGCATCCAGTCCCCGGTTCAAGGCAACCTTGAGCCCCGGCATGTCGCTCGTGGCCATGGCAGCCGCTATCAATGGAATGGCTTGCTGTTTGGCGGACAGTTCCTCAGAGACTGGAAATTCTTTGGTCGTCGACGGTGGCGTCACAGGATCATGGGCACTGTATTGATCATCGGTGACCTTCTCCAGCCAATCCACACTCTTGCCGTCGACCGCGCCGGTCACGGCCAGGTGAGTCATGGCGCTCGAGGGTGCGGCACCGTGCCAATGCTTGACGCCCGGCGGGCAGACGATCACGTCGCCCGGATGGATTTCCTGTACAGGCCTGCCCCATTCCTGGGTCAAGCCGACACCGGAGACCACCACCAAACGCTGGCCTGCAGGATGGGTATGCCAGGCTGAACGTGCGCCCGGTTCGAAGGTGACGTACGCACCGGACGCATTGATCTCACCGGAAGCCGGAAATAACGGATCGACACGCACCCGCCCGGTGAAAGAATCCGCCGGCCCCGCGACCGAAGTCTGACTGCCTGCCCGGCTGATCGGCTGGGCGGCTCGGGTTTCACTGGCACCGTCGGCGCAGGCAAAGGGGGCCGCAGCACACACCGCGATCCCCAAAAGGGTATTTTTCATGATGAGGGTTCCTTCAAATCAGAGGGTTCTGGCGTAGAACGCGGTCAACTGGTCCATGGCGACGTCCACATACTCGGGCACCCAATAGGTTTCGATGTGGGTCGCGCCGTCGATGGTGAACAGTTTCTTGTCCTGTGTTCCCGTGGCCTTGGCGAAAGCCTGCTCGGACATGTACAGGCTGTCGGCCTTGCTGCCCGCGATCATCAGTAACGGTTTGTCGATCAGCTCGATCTGATTGGTGGCGTCGAAACGCATCAGGTCCAGCAGGCTGCTCGTGGTGTAGCGGAAGGTCGAGTTCGGGTGTGCGTGGATCTTGCCGTAATACTCGAAGCCCTGGCGATACAGATCAAACGGCAGCTTGGCGATCTGCTCATCGGTCAGTTTGGCATCGCCGGTATAGAGAATTTCTCCACCGGCCGCTTCCTGTGCGCGCGCGGCGGACGCCTGCTGCAAGCGCTGCTCAATGGTGGACAGTTGCGAATCCCGGTAGCCATTGCGACGCACCAGCCCTGAGTTGAACATGCTCAGGGTCGCGATCGACTGGAAGCGCTTGTCGGTTTGCGCCGCCGCCAACGAATAACCACCACCGCCGCAGATGCCGAGCAATCCCAGCCGCGCCGTATCGACGCCAGGATAACCGGCGATGAAATCCGCCATGCCATGGATGTCTTCGATGCGGTTCGATGGCTTGTCCACATTGCGCGGCTCACCGCCACTGACGCCCTGATACGCCGCATCTGCCGTGATGGTGATGTAGCCCTGATCAGCCAGACGCTGGGCATACAAGCCGGCAACCTGCTCTTTCACCCCGCCGTTGGGATGCGCCACGACGACCACCGGGTATTTCTTGGTCGAGTCATAGTTGGCTGGGGTGTAAACGTTGGCGGAGATATCCAGGCCGTTGAGCTTGTAGGTGACCGTATGGATATTGACCTTGCCCGGCTCGTTTTTGGTGATGGCGCCACCATAAGTCAGTGTGAACGGATTCTGCTTGTAGTCAGCGGCCTCAACCTCGACGCCAGACATCCCGATCATGGCGGCCATGAAAGTGGCCTTAACTGCGCTTCGAATCATATGAATGCTCCTGCCGATGTTTTTTAATCGAGGTTTTTTTCTGCGAGAAACTTCGAAACCAGATCCGCGATCTCGACGTTGTTGATGTCCGAAAACGGAAAGTGGCTGTTGCCTGTGATGCCGATTTGCGGCAAATGAATGAGCGTGACGTCACCGCCATGCCGGTTCACCGTGTCGCGCCATAGCCGCGCCATTTCAAGCCGCGCGCGCCAACTGTCTTGTGCTGGCAGCCGTACCGGTTTGTCGGGGATGTTGTCGCCATAGAAGATGACGACGGGGATCCGGGTCAGCGCTTCGAACTGCGCCTTCGATACAACGTGTGCCGAGAGCGTGTCGAATGCGCTGGGAATTGGTGGGGGCGCTTCACCCTCCGGAAACACGAAACTGCTGCCCGGTTCGAACGCCACGATGGCCTTCACATTTCGGCTTTTGATCGCCGTCAGCCAACCGGGACCGCCACCCTGCGAGTGGGTGAACAGAATCGCAGGGCCGGTCTTTTCCAGAAGCGCGCGGACGCCATCGGAAACCACCTCGATGTCGTAGGGACCGGTGTTGGGCGTCATCGAACGGAAGAACTGTTCCTGTGCAGCCTGCCCTTGTGGAAACTGACTACCTTCAAAGGTATTTGGCCAGACACCGATGCGGAACTGGTTGAACCACATCTGCTCATCCGGTATCGGCTTGATCGTCGCTTCAACCAGACTGCGGCCCGCATCGCCACGGCGCGGCTGGTCGATCAACCAGGTGGAAAAGCCGCGACGCAAAAAGATGTTCTGGAACCCTTCACGTCCGTCTGCCGTGGTCTCCCAGGACTTTGCCGATTGTCCTGCGCCATGCCACATGACAATCGGCAGCGGACGAGCGTCGACCGGGACCTGATAGAACGCGTAGACATGGTCCCCGTGGTAGCTCTGACCATCGGGAATCATCGGTTTGTAGGGATCAAACTTGCCTGGCTGGGTGATTCGCCCGCCGCCGGCGATCAGGCTGCCCTGATCCTTGATAACCAACGGACTGCGGTCATCGGCACTGACGAATGCGCTGGTGTATAGCGCGACACACAGAGAGCCGGCCTTGGCTGTTGCGGGAATGAACTTGCGGATAAGTGGCTGGATCATCAATTGCTCTCGGCTTGTCATCGCAGAGAGCAACTTACCTTTTAAGGTATTGATTGATAAACAGCACTAATTGGATAGCACTGATACCAAAATCACATAACTGTTTGTTGCGTCCGAACCTACGGATCCACCTGCCCCATCAACTCCGCCACCGATTCCTGGCGCTTGGCATAACGCTGCGCCAGCACCGCACAGACCATCAATTGAATCTGATGGAACAGCATCAGCGGCAGGATCAAGACGCCGATGGTGCTGCCGGCGAACAACACCTGGGCCATCGGTACGCCGGTGGCCAGGCTTTTCTTCGAGCCGCAGAAGAGGATGGTGATGCGGTCTTCCTGATTGAAGCCGAAGACTTTGCCCAGCACGGTGGACGCGACCAGCACCAGGCCCAGGACCACGCAGCAGGCCACGACCAGACCCGCCAGGTCGCGCAACGGGATCTGGTGCCAGATGCCTTCGTTCACCGCTTCGCTGAACGCGCCGTAGACCACCAGCAAAATCGAACCCTGATCAACGAATTTCAGCCAACTCTTGTTGCGCCCGACCCACGCGCCGATCCAGCGCCGCGCGATCTGCCCGGCAATGAACGGCAGCAGCAATTGCACGCTGATTTTGACGATGGCATCGAGGGTCGAGCCGCCGTCGCCGTGCACGTCCAACAGCAGCGTCACCAGCAATGGCGTGAGGAAGATCCCGAACAGACTGGATGCGGCGGCGCTGCAAATCGCTGCCGGCACGTTGCCGCGCGCCAGCGAGGTAAAGGCAATCGCCGACTGCACGGTGGCGGGCAACGCACAGAGGTAGAGCATGCCCATGTACAGGTCGGCGCCGATCATCGGTGACAGCACCGGTTTGAGCGCCAGGCCGATCAGCGGGAACAGCACGAAGGTCAGGCTGAACACCAGTAAATGCAGGCGCCAGTGGCCGGCGCCGGCAATGATCGACTCGCGTGACAGCTTGGCGCCGTGCAGGAAAAACAGCAGTGCGATGGCGGCGTTGGTCAACCAGCCAAAGCCCACCGCCACTTGTCCGCTGGCGGGCAGCAAACTGGCGAGCAGCACCACGCCAATCAGGGTCAGGGTGAAGTTGTCGGGCAAGAAGCGAGGGCGAGTCATCGGGATCATCCGGGTTAGCCAGGAACGTGAGCCCGACTCTAACGCGCCTAAGGATTGCCGACTAACGCTAGTAAGCCAGTAGATAGCGCCTAACGGACAAAGCAACCGGTCTCCCGCTTTTCATCGCCTTCCGACCAGAAACCCGAATCAGGCTCTTGCACAACCGGTATTATGGTATACCATCATACGCACAGACACATTCCACCCTGATACGGAGCAGCTCATGAGTTTCGAAATCCGCAAGATCGTCAGCTACGTCGAAGAAACCTTCATCGAAGGCGGCAAGGCCACCGACACGCCCGTGACCATGGTCGGGCTGGCCGTGGTGATGAAGAACCCGTGGCTGGGCAACGGTTTCGTCGAAGACCTGAAACCGCAGATCCGCGCCAACTGCTCCGACCTCGGCGCGCTGATGGTTGAGCGTCTGGTGGGCATCATCGGCGGTGCCGAGAAAATCGAAGCCTATGGCAAGGCTGCCGTTGTGGGTGCCGATGGCGAAATCGAACACGCCTCCGCGGTGATCCACACCCTGCGCTTCGGCAACCACTACCGCGAAGCGGTCAAGGCCAAGAGTTACCTGAGCTTCACCAACAAGCGCGGCGGCCCGGGCACGTCGATCCAGATCCCGATGATGCACAAGGACGACGAAGGCCTGCGTTCGCACTACATCACCCTGGAAATGAAGATCGAAGATGCCCCGCGTGCCGACGAAATCGTCGTGGTGCTGGGTTGCGCCGACGGCGGCCGCCTGCACCCACGCATCGGCAACCGCTACATCGACCTGGAAGAACTGGCCGCCGAAAAAGCCCAGTAAGCCGGTCGGTCACTACAACAAGAAGGTATGCAGGAGCGCTCCATGATTCGGCTCACCGCTGAACGCACCCCGGCTGGCACCAGTTACCTGGCGACCGGCCAAGGCCAGCCCGTGGTCTTGATCCACGGCGTGGGCCTGAACAAAGAAATGTGGGGAGGCCAGATCGTTGGCCTGGCCACGAAATACCGCGTCATTGCCTACGACATGCTGGGTCATGGCGCCAGCCCGCGCCCGGAAAACGGCACGCCGCTGCTCGGTTATGCCGACCAGTTGCTGGAGCTGCTCGATCATCTGCAACTGCCCAAGGCAGCGGTGATCGGTTTTTCCATGGGCGGGTTGGTGGCGCGGGCTTTTGCCCTGCATTACCCGCAACGCCTGCAAAGTCTGGTGGTGCTCAACAGCGTGTTCAATCGCACCGCCGAACAACGTGCCGGTGTCATCGCCCGCACCAGTCAAGCCGCCGAACACGGGCCGGATGCCAATGCCGAAGCGGCACTGTCACGCTGGTTCAGCCGCGAATATCAAGCGGCCAATCCGGCGCAGATCGCGGCGATTCGCCAGACGCTGGCAGGCAATGACCCGCAGGGTTACCTGACCACCTACGAATTGTTTGCCACTCAGGACATGTACCGCGCCGAGGACCTGGGCAACATCCAGGTGCCGACGCTGATCGCCACCGGCGAGCTGGACCCTGGCTCGACCCCGGACATGGCCGAGCAACTGGCCCAACGGATTCCCGGCGCGACGGTTGCCGTACTCGCCGAGCAGCGGCATATGATGCCCGTAGAATCGCCGCGCCTGGTCAACCAGCTATTGCTGGAGTTTCTCGACACGGCGCACGCCCGACAAAACCATATAAAGGGGATCGTTGCATGACACTCGCACGCTTCCAGATGTGCATCGGCGGTGAATGGGTCGATGCCCTGTCCGGCAAGACTTTTGAAAGCCTCAACCCGGCGCTGGCCGAGCCTTGGGCCGAACTGCCCGATGCCGACGAAGCCGATGTCGAGCGCGCCGTGCAGGCTGCGCAGACCGCTTTCGACAGCCCGGCCTGGCGCGGCTTGACCGCCACCGCTCGCGGCAAATTGCTGCGGCGCCTGGGCGACCTGATCGCCGAAAACAAGGAACAACTGGCGCAGCTGGAAAGCCGCGACAACGGCAAGCTGATCCGCGAAACCCGCGGTCAGGTCGGCTATCTGCCGGAGTTTTTCCACTACACCGCAGGCCTGGCGGACAAGCTCGAAGGCGGCACCCTGCCGCTGGACAAGCCGGACCTGTTTGCCTACACCGTGCACGAAGCCATGGGCGTGGTCGCCGCGATCATTCCGTGGAACAGCCCGCTGTACCTGACTGCGATCAAACTGGCACCGGCACTCGCCGCCGGCAACACCATCGTGATCAAGCCGTCGGAGCACGCCTCGGCGACCATTCTCGAACTGGCCCGATTGGCACTGGAAGCCGGGATTCCGCCGGGCGTGGTCAACGTCGTCACCGGTTACGGCCCGAGCACCGGCGCCGCCCTCACCCGCCATCCGCTGGTGCGCAAAATCGCCTTCACCGGCGGCGCGGCCACGGCCCGGCATGTGGTGCGCAGCAGCGCCGAAAACTTCGCAAAATTGTCGCTGGAACTGGGCGGCAAATCACCGAACATCATCTTCGCCGACGCCGACCTCGACAGCGCGATCAACGGTGCGATCGCCGGGATCTATGCCGCCTCCGGGCAGAGCTGCGTGTCCGGTTCGCGGTTGTTGGTGCAGGACGAAATCTACGACGAATTCGTCGGTCGCCTGGTGGAACGCGCCCAGCGCATCCGCATCGGCAACCCGCAGGAAGACAGCAGCGAAATGGGCCCGATGGCCACCGCGCAGCAACTGGCCGTGGTCGAAGGTTTGGTGGCCGATGCCATCGCTGAAGGCGCAAAACTGCGCCTGGGTGGCAAGCGTCCAACCAACGTCGGTGACGGTTGGTTCTACGAACCGACGCTGTTCGAGTGCGACCGCAACTCGATGAAGATCATGCAGGAAGAAGTTTTTGGCCCGGTGGCCTCGGTCATCCGTTTCAAGGACGAAGCCGAGGCGCTGGCGATTGCCAACGACTCACAGTTCGGCCTCGCTGCCGGCATCTGGACCCGCGATCTGGGCCGCGCCCATCGTCTGGCCCGGGACGTGCGTTCGGGGATTATCTGGGTCAACACCTACCGCGCGGTGTCGGCCATGGCGCCGATCGGCGGCTTCAAGAACAGTGGCTATGGACGCGAAAGCGGCATCGATTCGGTGCTGGCCTACACCGAGCTGAAAACGGTGTGGATCAACCTTTCCCAGGCGCCAATGCCTGACCCGTTTGTGATGCGCTAGGAGTCCTGCGAAATGATCGAACCCGGCATTTACAAAGACGTGATGAGCTCGTTCCCGTCCGGCGTCACGGTGGTCACCACCCTGGGCCCGGACGGCGGCATCGTCGGCATCACCGCCAGCGCCTTCAGTGCGCTGTCGATTGACCCGGCACTGGTGCTGTTCTGCCCCAACTACGGCTCCGACACTTACCCGGTACTGCGCGACAGCAAGCAGTTCGCGATTCACTTGCTGTCCGCCGACCAGACCGCCGAAGCCTACGCCTTCGCCGGTAAAGGCAAGGACAAGGCCAACGGCATCGACTGGCACCTGAGCGAACTGGGCAACCCGATCCTCGCCAAGGCCACGGCGATCATCGAGTGCGAACTGTGGCGTGAATACGACGGCGGCGACCACGCGATCATCGTCGGCGCGGTGAAGAACCTGATCCTGCCCGAGCAACCGGTGACACCGATGATTTATCACAAGGGCAAGTTGGGCCCGTTGCCGACCCTGGCCTGACAGAACAATGCAAAACCCTGTGGGAGCTGGCTTGCCAGCGATGACGGCGTCACATTCAACATCAATGCTGACTGATCTACCGCTATCGCTGGCAAGCCAGCTCCCACAGGGACTGAGGTGAAACAGATCATGAGTAACGAAAAGTACGAAAAAGGCCTGAAGATCCGCACCCTGGTGTTGGGGGAAGCCTATGTGAATCGTTCGATCGAGAACGCCGACGACTTTACCCGTCCCTTGCAGGAAATGGTCACAGAGTACTGCTGGGGCCATGTCTGGGGCCGCGAGGGTTTGTCGCTCAAGGAACGCAGCATGATCAATCTGGCGATGATCTCGGCGCTCAACCGGCCGCATGAACTCAAACTGCATGTGCGCGGCGCCTTGCGTAACGGCTTGAGTCGTGAGCAAATACGCGAAATTCTGCTTCAGGTCGGTATTTATTGCGGAGTGCCCGCAGCCGTGGACAGTTTCCGGCTCGCCCGTGAAGCCTTCGCCGAAGCCGACGCCGAGGCCTCCAGTTAACCCCTCGGCTGTTTTGATGCCCGTCTGGCATGGACAGCCAACTTAAAGAGCGGACCCCATGAAACGCCTGCCACTCGACGACAGCTTCAAGGTCAATCGCAACCCCGTTACCCTGCGCGAAATCGTGCTGGATAAACTGCGAAGCGCCATCATGAACTTCCAGCTTCTGCCGGGAGACCGTCTGGTCGAACGCGATCTGTGCGATCGCCTGGGCGTGAGCCGCACATCGGTCCGCGAAGCCTTGCGTCACCTGGAATCTGAAGGCCTGGTCGAGTTCGCCGACGCCAAGGGCCCGCGCGTCGCGATCATCACCCTGGCCGATGCGGTCGATATCTACGAACTGCGTTGCGTGCTCGAAGGCCTGATCGTCCAGCTGTTCACCCTGCGCGCCAAGGCCAAGGACATCAAGGCCCTGGAAAAAGCCCTGGAGGTCAACCGTCAGGCGCTCAAGGAAGGTGAACTGCAACAGGTCATCGACTCGGTGCAGGGTTTCTACGACGTATTGCTCGAAGGCTCCGGCAACCACGTCGCGGCCACTCAATTGCGCCAGTTGCAGGCGCGGATCAGCTACTTGCGCGCGACCTCGGTGTCCCAGGAAAACCGACGCGGCGCGAGTAACCAGGAAATGGAAAAAATGGTCGAGGCGATCAAGAGCGGCGATCCGCTGGCGGCGCATCAGGCGTGCGTCGATCACGTGCGCGCCGCAGCAGCCGTGGCGCTCGACTACCTCAAGCGCAAACAGGAAGAGACCGGGGCGATCCCCGCGATCACCCAGCCCATCGCGTTGAAAGAACCACGCATAGGTCGCTGATCATGTTCAGCCCGAGCTTTTGTCCAAAGTGCGGCAGCGCTGACCTCGGTCAGCAACTGCCGCCGGGTGATACGCACGAGCGCCTGATGTGCCGCGGCTGCGGCTACATCCACTACGTCAATCCGAAAATCATTGCCGGCTGCATCATCGAGCAGGACGGCAAATACCTGCTGTGCCAACGCGCGATCCCGCCGCGTCCCGGCACCTGGACGCTGCCGGCGGGCTTCATGGAAGCCGGCGAGACCACCGAACAGGCGGCGTTGCGCGAAGTCTGGGAAGAGAGCGGCGTACGCGCGGAAATCCTCTCGCCCTACTCGATCTTCAGCGTGCCGAAGATCAGCGAGGTGTACATCATCTTCCGCGCCATCGCGCTGGAGATCACCGGCCAGTACGGGCCGGAAACCCTCGACTACAAATTCTTCGCGCCTGAGGACATTCCTTGGGACAGCATCTATTACCCGGCGATCCGGCAGATCCTCGAGCGCTACATCGAGGAACGCCAGGCCGGGGTCTATGGCATTTACATCGGCAATGATGATAGTGGCAAAATCCATTTTATCCGCTGAATTCCCCCCATCCCTGTGGGAGCTGGCTTGCCAGCGATGGTCGTCAACGATGACGCGTTTTTTCAGGATTAGCGCGGTGCGTTTGCGTACATCGCTGGCAAGCCAGCTCCCACAAGTTATGCGGTGTCTGTTATAGCGGCGCCACACCCTCGACAATGACGATCTGCGCCTCGCCCGCCCCCTCCCGGTACCCTTTCGCTTCCTGATATTCCGGCGACCGATAACAGGCCAGCGCCTGCTCATACGAATCAAATTCGATCACCACATTACGCTGTGCTACCGCCCCTTCCAGCACTTCACTGCGCCCACCACGCGCGAGCATCCGCCCGCCGTACAAAGCAAACGCCTTCGGCGCTCGTTGGGTGTATTGGCTGTATTGATCGGGTTCGGTGATGTCCACGTGAGCAATCCAGTACGCCTTCATAAGTGACCTCGCAGTTTGTTTTGTATCATGGTATACCATAATACCGATAAAAACAGACACTGAGATTCGAGCATGGCTTTCAACAGTATTGAAGAAATCATCGAAGATTATCGCCTCGGAAAAATGGTCCTGCTGGTCGACGACGAGGACCGTGAAAACGAAGGCGATCTGCTGCTGGCCGCCGACTGCTGCACCGCCGAAGCCATCAGCTTCATGGCTCGTGAAGCCCGCGGCCTGATCTGCCTGACCCTGACCGACGACCATTGCCAGCGCCTGGGGCTTGAACAGATGGTGCCGAGCAACGGCAGCGTGTTCAGCACCGCGTTCACCGTGTCCATCGAAGCGGCCATCGGCGTCACCACCGGCATTTCCGCCGCCGATCGCGCGCGCACCGTAGCGACCGCCGTCGCCCACGGGGCCAGTGCTGCGGACATCGTGCAACCCGGCCACATCTTCCCATTACGCGCCCGCGAAGGCGGCGTGCTGACCCGTGCCGGGCATACCGAGGCCGGTTGCGATTTGGCACGTCTGGCCGGCTTCACCCCGGCTTCGGTGATCGTTGAAGTGATGAACGACGACGGCACCATGGCCCGACGCCCGGACCTGGAAGTGTTCGCGCGCCGGCACGGGATCAAGATCGGCACCATCGCCGACCTGATTCACTATCGCCTGAGCACCGAGCACACGGTCGAGCGCATCGGCGAACGCGAGCTGCCTACCGTGCATGGCACCTTTCGTCTGATCACCTTTGAGGATCGCATCGAGGGCGGTGTCCACATGGCAATGGTCATGGGAGACCTTCGTCGCGAGGAAGCGACGCTGGTACGCGTGCATGTGATCGACCCGCTGCGCGATCTGGTCGGCGCCGAATACAGCGGCCCTTCCAACTGGACGCTGTGGGCCGCACTGCAACGCGTGGCTGAAGAAGGTCGCGGCGTGGTCGTGGTGCTGGCCAACCACGAATCGTCGCAGGCATTGCTCGAACGCGTGCCGCAACTGACTCAGCCGCCCCGGCAATTCAGCCGCTCGCAATCGCGGATCTATTCGGAAGTGGGGACCGGTGCGCAGATTTTGCAGAACCTGGGCGTGGGCAAGCTGCGGCATCTCGGGCCGCCGTTGAAGTATGCGGGATTGACCGGGTATGACCTGGAGGTGGTCGAGAGCATCCCGTTTAGCGAATGAGTCTCGGTTGACCCTATTTCCCTGTGGGAGCGGGCTTGCTCGCGAAAGCGGTGCATCAGGCAACCCAAATGGCGACTGACATTCCCTCTTCGCGAGCAAGCCCGCTCCCACAATGGATTCGAGTCGTCTTGCAATCTTCAACTGAAGCACTTTTCCCTGATAGCCGGTAAGGCAAATCGCTTGCACAAAGTTTGGAATACCATAATATGATATTCCATAGACCGGACAGTCAGAACCGACTCGACGGACCTACAGCTCCCGATAGCCGGGCAGTGAAAGCCCCGCTCATAAACACAACAATGAGGGCGTGAAGATGGTGTTGAACAAACGTGTTACCGCAGTGTTTTTTGCGGGACTGCTGAGCGTAACCAGCCAAGCGTTGATGGCCGCCGAGAGCGTCAACTTTGTCAGTTGGGGCGGTAGCACCCAGGATGCGCAGAAGCAGGCCTGGGCCGATCCGTTCAGCAAGGCCAGCGGCATCACCGTGGTTCAGGACGGCCCGACCGACTACGGCAAACTCAAAGCCATGGTCGAGAGCGGCAACGTGCAGTGGGACGTGGTCGACGTCGAAGCCGACTTCGCCTTGCGCGCCGCCGCTGAAGGCCTGCTCGAACCCCTCGACTTCAAAGTCATCGAGCGCGACAAGATCGACCCACGGTTTGTCAGCGATCACGGTGTCGGCTCGTTCTTCTTCTCCTTCGTCCTCGGCTACAACGAAAGCAAGCTCGGCGCCAACAAGCCTCAGGACTGGTCCGCGCTGTTCGACACCAAGACCTGGCCCGGCAAACGCGCGCTCTACAAATGGCCGAGCCCTGGCGTGCTGGAACTGGCGCTGCTGGCCGATGGCGTTGCCGCCGACAAGCTCTATCCGCTGGACCTGGATCGCGCCTTCAAGAAACTCGACACCATCAAGAAAGACATCGTCTGGTGGGGCGGCGGCGCGCAATCGCAACAACTGCTGGCCTCCGGCGAAGCGAGCATGGGCCAGTTCTGGAACGGCCGGATTCACGCACTGCAAGAAGACGGCGCTCCGGTCGGCGTGAGCTGGAAACAGAACCTGGTGATGGCCGACATCCTGGTCATTCCAAAGGGTTCGAAAAACAAGGACGCGGCGATGAAGTTCCTGGCCAATGCCAGCAGCGCCAAAGGACAGGCCGACTTCTCCAACCTGACCGCCTACGCCCCGGTCAACGTCGACAGCGTGGCGCGCCTGGATTCGGTGCTCGCCCCTAACCTGCCGACGGCCTATGCAAAGGATCAGATCACTCTTGATTTCGCGTACTGGGCCAAGAACGGTCCGGCCATCGCGACACGGTGGAACGAATGGCTGGTCAAATGAAAATGACGGCAACCGCGTCCCGTCCATCCACGCCAGTCGGGAGCGCCACCGGCGCTGCCGGCAACGCCGCTGCGATGACGCAATCCCCGACCCTGGCACAGCGCTGGCGTGGTTCGAGCAACCTGATCCCGGCCCTGCTGTTCCTCGGCCTGTTCTTCCTCGCGCCATTGATCGGCCTGCTGCTGCGCGGCGTGCTGGAACCGGTGCCTGGTTTGGGCAACTACGAGCAACTGTTCGCCAACTCGGCGTATGCGCGGGTCTTGCTCAACACCTTCTCAGTGGCCGGACTGGTGACATTGTTCAGCCTGTTGCTGGGCTTCCCGCTGGCTTGGGCGATCACCCTGGTGCCGCGTGGCTGGGGCCGCTGGATCCTGAACATCGTGCTGTTGTCGATGTGGACCAGCCTCCTCGCCCGCACCTACTCCTGGCTGGTATTGCTGCAAGCCTCCGGGGTGATCAACAAGGCGCTGATGGCGATGGGCATCATCGATCAACCGCTGGAGATGGTGCATAACCTCACCGGCGTGGTGATCGGCATGAGCTACATCATGATCCCGTTCATCGTGCTGCCGTTGCAGGCGACCATGCAGGCCATCGATCCGATGATTCTGCAGGCCGGTTCGATCTGCGGCGCCAGTCCGTGGACCAACTTCTTCCGGGTGTTCCTGCCGCTGTGCCGGCCGGGGCTGTTTTCCGGTGGCTTGATGGTGTTCGTGATGTCCCTCGGTTACTACGTCACCCCGGCGCTGCTCGGTGGTGCGCAGAACATGATGCTTCCCGAGTTCATCATTCAGCAGGTGCAGTCGTTCCTCAACTGGGGCCTGGCGAGCGCCGGTGCCGCGTTGCTGATCGTGATCACGCTGGTGTTGTTCTACTTCTACCTGAAGCTTCAGCCGGAATCCCCGGTTGGCGCCAGCAACGCGAGGTAAGCCGTCATGCTCCTGACCCCCAATGCCATGAGCCGACGCATGCGCTTCGGCCTGTATTTCACCACCGGGCTGATCGGTCTGTTCCTGCTGCTGCCGATCGTGTTCATCGTGCTGCTGTCGTTCGGCTCGTCGCAATGGCTGGTGTTCCCGCCACCGGGCTGGACGCTGAAATGGTACGGCCAGTTCTTCTCCAACGCCGACTGGATGAACGCGGCGATGGCCAGCCTGAAGGTCGCGGTGCTGACCACGTTCTTCGCCGTCGCCCTGGGCCTGCCGACCGCGTTCGCCCTGGTGCGTGGCCGCTTCCCCGGCCGGGAAATGCTCTACGGCCTGTTCACCCTGCCGATGATCGTGCCGCTGGTGATCATCGCCGTGGCGGTGTATGCGCTGTTCCTGAAACTCGGCTACACCGGGACCATGTTCGCCTTCGTCGTCAGCCATGTGATCGTCGCGTTGCCGTTCACCATCATCTCGATCATCAACTCGCTGAAGCTGTTTGATCAGTCAATCGAGGATGCCGCGGTGATCTGCGGCGCCTCGCGCCTGCAAGCGGTGTTCAAGGTGACCTTTCCGGCGATTCGTCCGGGCATGGTGGCCGGCGCCCTCTTCGCTTTCCTTGTGTCGTGGGATGAAGTGGTGCTGAGCGTGATGATGGCCAGCCCGACCCTGCAAACCCTTCCCGTGAAAATGTGGACCACTTTGCGCCAGGACCTGACGCCCGTGATCGCCGTCGCTTCGACGCTGCTGATCGGCCTCTCGGTACTGGTCATGGTCATCGCCGCTGCCTTGCGCCGGCGCAACGAAATCAGCGCCTGAGCGCCCAGGAGTACGACATGAGTGCAGTGATCAAAGATGCCGCGCAGCAAGATGACAAACCCCTGGTCAGCCTGCGTAACCTGAACAAGCACTACGGCGACTTTGCCGCCGTGGACAACATCTCGCTGGACATCAAGGACGGTGAATTCCTGACCTTCCTCGGTTCCAGCGGCTCCGGCAAAAGCACCACGCTGTCGATGCTCGCCGGCTTCGAAACCCCGAGCAGCGGCGAGATCCTGGTCAACGGCCAGTCGCTGGTGAACGTGCCGCCGCACAAACGCGACATCGGCATGGTGTTCCAGCGCTACTCGCTGTTTCCGCACCTGTCGGTGCGCGACAACATCGCGTTCCCGCTGGCCATCCGCAAACTCGCCGCCGCCGAACGCGAGCGCCGGGTCGATGCCATGCTCAAACTGGTGCAACTGGAGCAGTTCGCCCATCGTCGCCCATCGCAACTCTCCGGCGGCCAACAGCAACGGGTCGCCATTGCGCGGGCGCTGGTCTACGAACCACGCATCCTGTTGATGGACGAACCGCTCGGCGCGCTGGACAAGAAACTGCGGGAAGACTTGCAGGATGAACTGCGCCAACTGCATCGGCGCCTGGGCATCACCATCGTCTACGTGACCCACGATCAGGAAGAAGCCATGCGCCTGTCCCAGCGCATCGCGATTTTCAGCCACGGCAAGATTGTCGGCTTGGGCAGCGGCTACGACTTGTACCAGAACCCGCCGAATGCCTTCGTCGCCTCGTTCCTCGGCAACTCGAACTTCCTCAAGCTCAAGGCCCAAGGCAACGCCGTGGCGACTTTTGAAGGCCAGGCGTTGTCGATTCGCCTGAGCGCCGGACTGAAAACCGACCAGGATGTGTTGCTGATGGTGCGCCCGGAAAAAGCCGTCGCCCTGAGTGTGCAGCAAGCGATCCAGCAACCGCTGGCCGCCGGCTGGAACGAAGTCTCGGCCAAGGTCGTGGAAGTGTTGTTCCTCGGCGAAAGCCAGACCTGCAGCGTGGTGACTTCTGGCGGTACATCGATGACCGTCAAAGCGCTCTCGGCAGCGGGCATGCCGCTCAAAGCGGGTGATCCGGTGCAAGTGCGCTGGGCTACGGCGGACGCGTGCGTGTACACCGAATGGGCGGAAAGCGATCTGAACAAGGCCGCTGGCGCACATTGATTCAAGAGTCACCCTCGGGTCGCCGCAACGTCGGGTTGCGGCGGCCTTTTTTTCGCCTGACGCACACGCAAAAAATCCCGCCCGGACACATCCGGGCGGGATTCGTTTAATCAACTCGCATCAAGCAATCGGAATCAACGGATCCGCCGCCGCCCACGCCGATGCACGATCTGCCGGCGGATAGATCCACACGGTGTTGATCTGCGTCTTCAGTTCCTTGCCTTCCTGCCCGGTCAGTTTCACCTGGCGATCCCAACCTTCGGTGTACACCGCACCCCACGCACCCAGATCCAGGCAGGTGACGTATTTAGGCTGGCGGTATGGCGTCGGGTCCACGCCGAGGATCTGCGCAGCCACGTTGTTGCCGGCATGACGGCCCAGCACGATGGCGTGCTGGCAGGTCATCAGCGCGTAGTTGCCGATGTCATCGCTGGCCGCGTAAGCGACGTCGCCGGTCGCGTAGATATCGTCCTGGCCGATGACCTTGAGGTGTGCATCAACGTGCAGACGGCCAAGGTGATCGCGTTCGGCCGGGATCTGCTCGGTCAGCGAACTGGCGCGTACACCGGTGGTCCAGACCACGGTCCTGGCGTCGATGCGCTGGCCATCGGACAAGGTCACACCGTTTTCGTCGACGGATACGACCGAGGCTTTGAGGTGCCACTTCACGCCGGTTTCAACACTGGCTTCAGCGATTTTCTCGGCGATTTGCGGGCCCATGGAGCCGCCAACCTTGTCGCCGCGATCAACGATGATCACGTTGATATCTGCTCGATCACCCAGGATGGCGCGCAAACGAGTGGGCATTTCAGTCGCCGTTTCGATCCCGGTGAAGCCTCCGCCGGCCACCACGACGGTGTTGCGTGCCTGGGTTTCTGGCTGGTTGACCAGGGCCTTGAGGTGGTTTTCCAGGCGTATGGCCTGTTCGATCTGGTCGACGTCGAACGCATGTTCAGACACGCCGGGAGTGTTCGGCAGTGCGAGGCGACTACCGGTGGCCAGAACGAGTTTGTCGTAGATGCAGACTTGTTTATTGCCCGAGGCATCGATATAGCCAACGCTTTTTTGCGCAACGTCGATGGTCTCGGCAGCGCCCTTGATGAACTTCACGCCGACGTCATCGAACAGCTTGCCAATTGGAGCGGCCAGTTGGTGGGCATTCGGCTCGTAGAAACGTGGACGAACGCGCAACTCGGCCTGAGGCGCCAGCACCGTCACGTCGTAGTCGCTGTGGCCGTGAATGTCGAACAGACGCGTGGCGCTCAAAGCGGTCCACATGCCACCGAAACCTGCGCCGATTACCAAAATGTGCTGTTTCATTTGTCACTCCAGGGGCATTGAATTTTGTTGAAGGATCAGTGCGTCGTTGCGCGCTTTTTTGTTGAAAGACGCTGTTCGCTCCAGATCTGACAACGGCGACTCTATTGATCCGAGTTAAAAGCCGCAACAGATTTTTTTCAATGGTTCGCATCGATCAAATCGATACTCATCAGGAACCCCCGTAAACCGGCATTTCTAAAGGCCTCAGCACGAAAACGAAAAATCTGCGCATTGATTGTCCAGCTAACGATCAGCTGGTAATATTTGCGACAACATTAGTCGGAGATCGATATGTCTCTTTACAGCGCGGGTGTCGAGTACGGCATCCACTGCCTGATTTTCCTGGTGGGCAATGGCGGCGACTCCCGCGAAGCGAGCGTGCGCGACCTGGCAGAGTTGCAAGGCGTGCCTCTGGACTATCTGGCGAAAATCTTCACCAAACTGGCCAAGGCAAAACTGGTGGTCGCCACCGAAGGCGTGCGTGGAGGGTTCAAGCTGGCCCGCCCTGCCGACGAAATCACCCTGCTGGATATCGTCAACGCCATCGACGGGCGCAAGGCTATTTTCGAATGCCGGGAGATTCGCGGCAGATGCGCGCTGTTCGAAGGCGAAGCCCCCGCGTGGGCGCTGGACGGCCACTGCTCGGTGCATGGCGCGATGTTGACGGCGCAGAAGCGCATGGAAGAGGCGCTGGACCAGCAAACCATTCTGGACATTGCCCGCAAGGTCGGACGCAAAGCCCCGGCTGAATTCAGCGAAAAGGTCGACAACTGGATGAATGATCGCCGGGAAAAGAAAGGCACCGGCGGCGCCCAGACAAGCGACGATCAGCTTATCCAGGTCACCGAAATCTCCGACTGAAGCCTACAGGCAGTCACGCACTGCCTGGCGCATCGCGCCTGACTTGGCCCAGGGCGGCCCTTGGTAAAGCGAAACCCGGCTGCCGTCCTTGTACTTCACGATATCCAGCACTTCATCGGCCGTGATGATGCTCGGCGCTGTGATCCGGTAGCCGTTGGAAATCGATGCCTGAGTCGTCTTGGAAATCTCCTTTTGCCATGCTGGCAAGACGCACGCTGCTACGTCCTTGGGTATCTTGTCACTCTGCTTGTTGTAATTCGGCTCGCCTGGCACCAGGGACGCCGGCAACGAGCAACCCGCCAGCAACGCCAAAACGGCTCCCCCCATCAACATCCGACTCTGCATGAAGCTTCCTTAAATCCTGAAAAAATAAAATGTAGCCTGCTACCGCGCGGACATCCATGAACCGCATCGCACTTTAGCGACTGGCGTTGTGATCACCGGGGTCCGCGCATGTCCGCTCGTTCAAGCAATTCATCCATCGTTCAAAGGCCTCGTGTTGCCATTGGCTGACACGCTCCCATTCCGGCCCACTGAGCTGATGCTCGGAAATGAGATTCATCATTTCACTGGTGGCCGCATCCAGATCGGCGATCAGCTCATGGGCACGCGCCTTGAAGTCATCGGTTGTCGTCATTTTTGAACTGACCCCGCCCTGCCGAAAAATCGGTACTTCACTACGACAGCGAATTTTGCCGATCGCGCAAATTTCCCGACCAAAGGACGCGTTGCGGCTCCGGAAGAACACAATGCCCCATAGCACAAATGGGTCTAAAATTTCGAAGCACAGAGTTACAGGAGGTCATCATGTGGCTTAACGAATCGGAACAGGCACTTCGGCGCGATCTGCAAGGCTTGGCCTCGGATCTGCGCTGGTCGGCGGTCGAGCTTTTACGCATCGCAGAGCAGTTGCGCCTGACTGGCAACGACGTCGATGCAGAAGCGGTCAGGAGGCTGTGCGACTTGTTTCAGGGTGATGAGCAGCGGCTGTCTGGTTATGCCGAAGAAGTGAAGGCCAAAATCATTACCCGCAACAAGGCCCAATGACCGCTAACCAACCGCACTGACACAACAAAAAGCCCCGGCGTGCCGGGGCTTTTACGTAGCGTCAATGCGCTTACTGGTTGCTGGCTTGCCTGCTCGACCGCGATTTGTAGCCCGGAAGAGACGCCGCAAACGCCAGTGCTTCCTCCCGGCTACCAAATGACCCCAGCCGGTCACCTTTGGTGCAGACCCGCCAGGGGCCGTTGTTCACGCTGAGTACGTCATAACCGTTCATGTGCATTTTGTTCAGCATCGGAACACTCATGGTCACCTCCATCTCGGCAATGATATCCAAGGCTAACGCACCTACCTTACACCCACACCTCGCGAATATGACGACCAGACGTCGTGTCAGGATTCCGGCACTTTCAGGCGCCTCAACCGCTCCAAACAGCCAGATACCGGTGAAACGGGAGCAGGCTCGAATATTGCAGTTTCATGACAGTTTGATGACAACCAGTATTCAGGTAACACATGAAAGTACGCGCAACCGTCATTTGCGAGCTGGATCGACACATACTGCTGGTGCGCAAACCAAGGTCTCGCTGGACATTGCCCGGCGGCAAGGTCGAGCCCGGTGAAACCACCGCGGGCGCGGCAATGCGCGAGCTACAGGAAGAAACCGGGCTCGGCGCCGACGACATGCTGTACCTGATGGAACTGGAAACCGGCAACACCCGCCACCATGTCTTCGAGGCATCGGTGCTGAATGCCCAAGCCGTTCGGCCGCAAAACGAGATCTTCGACTGCATCTGGTTCCCGCTTGATTCAGTGCAGAACCTCAACACCAGCGACGCCACGCTCAGGATCGTCAAAGCCTTTCAGCGTCGCTTGTAGTCCAGCACGGCGTCAGCCCTGATCGCCGCCACCCACCGGCATGATCATGCCGGTGATATACGACGCTTCATCGCTGGCCAGAAACAGAATAGCCCCGGCCTGTTCATCCAGCGTGCCATATCGTTTCATCAAACTGCTGTCGAGGGTCTGGTCGACGATCTGCTGATACCAGATTTTTTCCTCGGCACTTTGCTCGGCCGTGTTGCGGGGCACGCGGCGTGGCGGCGCTTCGGTGCCGCCAGGTGCAGTGGCATTGACCCGCACCCCGCGCCCGGCGGTTTCGAACGCCAGGCAGGCGGTCAGCGCATTCACTCCGCCCTTCGCCGCGCCATACGGCACGCGGTTGACGCTGCGGGTGGCGATCGACGAGACGTTGACGATTGCACCGCTGCCCTGCTCCAGCATGAACGGCAATGCGGCATGGCAGCACCACAACGTCGGGAACAACGAGCGACGGACTTCTGCCTCGATCTGCGACGCTTCGTAATGCTCGAACGGCTTGGCCCAGATCGTGCCGCCGACGTTATTGATCAGTACATCGAGACGCCCGAAACGCTCGACAGCGGTTTGCATCACCCGGTCGCATTCCTCGTACTGCTCAAGATCGGCGGTCAGCGCCAGCACTTGGCAATCCGGCGCCAATTGCTGCTGCAACTCGAACACCAGTTCGGAGCGATCGACCAGAATCAACTTCGCCCCTTCCGCCGCCATGCGTTCGGCGACACGTCTACCGATGCCTTGGGCGGCGCCGGTGATCAGCGCGACTCTGTCTGTGAATCTGTCCATGAGCACCTCACGCCGCGCTGGCGGCGAATTTTTCGTAGTAGAAGTTCGCCGGCGCGATGCCTTTTTCGCGAATGAACTGGCTGACCGCCTCGACCATCGGCGGCGGGCCGCACAGGTAGACGTCGACGTCACCATCGTTCAAATGCTTTGGCTCAATGTGCTGGGTCACGTAGCCCTTGAGCGGGTGCTGACTGTCCGGGCTGGCGACGCAGGCGCTGTAAGTGAAATTCGGGATGCGCGCAGCGAAGGCTTCCAGACGATCGAGTTCAACCAGGTCAAAATCGTGAGTCACGCCGTAGATCAAATGCAGCGGATGATCACTGCCCTGCTCGGCAATTTTTTCCAGCATCGCGGTGAACGGCGCCAGCCCGGTGCCACCCGCCAGCAACAGCAACGGACGGCGGATATCGCGCAGGTAAAAACTGCCCAGAGGACCGGCCAGACTCATGCTGTCGCCCGCCTTGGCCATGCCGGTGAGGAAACTGCTCATCAGACCGCCCGGCACGTTGCGAATCAGAAAACTGACCTCGCCGTCGCGCTGCAACGAGCTGAACGAGTACGCGCGAGTCTGCTCGCTGCCGGGAATGCCCAGGTTCACGTATTGCCCCGGCAGGAATGCCAGTTTGCTCAACGCCTCGCCCTTGATCGACAGCGCAATAGTGCTGTCGGACAACTGGCGCACGGCGCTGATGGTCGCGTCGTAACTGGCCTGACGCGTGCGGCAGACTTCCGAGGAGGTCGGCACCCGCACCACACAATCACTCTGGGCGCGCATCTGGCAGGTCAGGACAAAACCCTGTTCGGCCTCTTCCGCGCTGAGGGCGTCTTCGATGTACTCCTCGCCCAGATCGTAGCGGCCGGCTTCGGCAAAACACTTGCAGGTGCCGCAGGCGCCGTCGCGGCAGTCCAGCGGAATATTGATGCCCTGGCGGTACGCAGCATCGGCCACGGTTTCGCCCACATTGGCGTCGATGAACCGGGTGACGCCGTCTTCAAAATTGAATGCAATGGAATGGGTCATGACGGCAGCCTCACAAGTGGTAAACATCGATGACCTGGCGAACGTAGTCGTTCTTCAGGATCACTTTCTTGGCCTTGATCAGCGGGTTTTCACCGCGCACGTCGAGGGTGTAGAAGCTGCTGCCGAAATAGCTGTCGACGGTCTTGTAGCGAAAGCTCAGGGTGTGCCAGTTGAAGCGCACCTTGCACAGTCCGTCGGCTTGTTCCAGCAGCTCGATGTTGCTGATGTTGTGGGAGGTGCGGGTGTCCGGCACGCTGGCGCTGGAGCGCTCGGTCTTGATGCGGAAGACGCGGTCTTCCAGGCCGGTGCGGTTGCCGTACCAGATCAGCGAGATTTCCCGCTGCGGGTCTTCGGTCAACTCGTCGTTGTCGTCCCACGACGGCATCCAGTACGTCGCGTCGGGGGCGTACATTTCCAGCCATTCGTCCCACTGGCGGTCGTCGAGGTAGCGCGCTTCGCGATAGAGGAAATCGCGCACCGCTTCATAGGAAATGCTCATTGCACGTCCTCCACGGCGATCAGCTTGGACTGCTCGGCTGCCAGCGCCTTGAGCATGGTCTGCTGCCAGTATTTGTGTTGCAGTACGAACAGGCCTTCGTCCTCGGTGCGCACACCGCTGAGCAGGGGATGCAAGTCGATTTCCTTGGCTGCCTCGTCGGCGCCTTCGATCCAGTGTTCGGCGCCGCGGGACATGTCGTTCCACGTCGTGACGCTGCCCTGGTAACTGGTCTGGCAGGAGCGGAATTCTTCCAGATCGTCCGGCGTAGCCATGCCGCTGACGTTGAAGAAGTCTTCGTACTGACGAATCCGGCTGGAGCGCGCGTGGTCGCTTTCGCCTTTGGGGGCGATGCAGTAAATGGTGATTTCCGTACGGTTGACCGAGATCGGCCGGGCGATGCGAATCTGCGAACTGAACTGGTCCATCAGGTACACGTTCGGGTACAGGCACAGGTTGCGCGAGTTCTCGATCATCCAGTCGGCGCGGGCCTTGCCGAAATCTTGCGCCAGCTCATCGCGACGCTCGTACAGCGGACGGTCCTCAGGGTTGGACCAACGGGTCCAGAGCAGCATGTGGCCCTTGTCGAAGGAATAGAAACCACCGCCCTGCTTGGCCCAGCTACCGGCGCTCATGGTCGGGTTGGTATCACCGGCTTCGCGCTGTTTGCGTTGGTTCTGGGTGGCCGCGTAGTTCCAGTGCACGGAGCTGACGTGGTAACCGTCGGCACCATTTTCGGCAGTGAGCTTCCAGTTGCCTTCGTAGATGTAGCTGGAAGAACCGCGCAGCACTTCCAGGCCATCGGCGGACTGGTCGACGATCATGTCGATGATCTTCGCCGACTCGCCCAGGTGCTCGACCAGCGGCAAGACATCAGCCTTGAGACTGCCAAACAGGAAACCCCGATAGGACTCAAAACGCGCAACCTTGGTCAGGTCGTGGGAGCCTTCGCAGTTGAAACTCGAAGGATAACCGGCGTTGGCCGGATCCTTGACCTTGAGCAACTTGCCGGAGTTGTTGAACGTCCAGCCATGGAACGGGCAGGTGTAGGAGCTCTTGTTGCCGGACTTATGCCGGCACAGCATCGCGCCGCGGTGGCTACAGGCGTTGATGAAGGCGTTGAGCACACCGTCCTTGTTGCGCGCGATGAAGATCGACTGGCGCCCCATGGTGGTGGTGTAGAAATCGTTGACGTTGGGGATCTGGCTTTCGTGGGCCAGATACAGCCAGTTGCCTTCGAAGATGTGTTCCATCTCCAGATCGAACAACCGGGGGTCGGTGAACATCTCGCGTTTGCAGCGATAGAGGCCCTGCTCGGGATCGTCTTCAAGCAGGGAATGCACGTATTCGGGTCGCAGGGTCATGGCCGCCGCCTCCATTGTTATTGTTCAGGCAATGCCAATGCTAGGACGGGACAATGGGGCGGACTATCCGCGGGGTGCAGACCTTTATCCGTTTTGTGCAGATCACTCAAACGTGTTTTTTTCGCCTCGGGCCACAGCGCAATTTCGGAAACGCCCTACATAAATGCTTACAACTCCTGTCGTAGACTGCCCTCCCTACTACAAGGAGTAGTAACTATGGCCAATCATGGCTACATGACCATTAACGGCAAACATCAAGGACTGATCTCCGCGGGTTGTTCAACCCAAGAGTCTATTGGAAATAAATACCAGGTCGCGCACCGGGATGAAATCATGGTGCTGTCCTACAGCCACAACATGGCCAATCTCGGAAACATCAACAAATCGACGCACAGTCCAATCATCATCACGAAGAACGTCGACAAATCATCTCCCCTGCTTGCTCAAGCACTTTCAAACAGGGAGGAAATAAACTGCACGATCAATTTCTACCGAACTTCGCCCGTCGGCATGCAGGAAAAGTTCTATTCGGTATCCATCAATGGCGGCGTTATTACTGATCTGACGCTTGAAGTCCCCCATGCCATTTTTCAAAGTGACGCAGAGCCGCAGGAGCAAGTGGCCATTCGTTACCGCGATATCAGCTGGACCCACTACATCGCCAAAACCTCCGGGTACAGTTCTTGGGGCGAACAGGAATGAAGCCACCCCGCCATGAACTCCGGGACGTCAGCAGCGCTGCCGGAAAACTGATCGGACAGGCCCGCACTATCAGCGCTCGCCATTTGCTCTACGGCACACACCGCGAGCAGTTCAATCGCGAAGTCACCTATTACGCCAAACGTATTGCCGACGATGTCGCCCAAGCGCGCAAAACCCCGGAAGAAGGCCTACAGGCACTTCTGCAAGAGCAGCGTGACCTGCTTACCCAATCTCAAGCCATGACACGCAAAGCACGGAGCGCCATAACCGATACGGTTCGAAGAATCCCGAAATCAAGGCTCACCCAACCCGTAGCAAAACCTGACCCCGGACGTTTACTACGTTTTGTCCATGCGCAAAACCTCAAGAGTGCGAATAGGCCCGACACATTCAAAGCAGTCGCCTCTCCGCACCCCGTGCCCGACTTGAAGTTCTTTCCCCGCGAGCACTGGCCAGCACCCATTACATTGGAAGATCCCGGTTTCTACGTTGTCCCCAGAAGCACAACCGCTGACAAACTGCAGCAGCAACTGTTCACTACCGCCTCACCCGTCATCATCGCCAAGTTCAAATCCTTGAATCCGAACCTGGATCAAATAAAAGCCGGAACACTGATTGTTCTAAGCGACCCGAACAATCATCAATGCACTCGCGAAGAAGCGTTGTTGATGGACGCAGCGAGCAAGGTAAATAAAGCACTGGAGCCCCTCAGCGCGGAAGAAGCCGATTTCATGGCGCGTCACTATGACGAAATAGCCTTCTTTCTTTCCAAGGGCTCACTCGGGGCCAGCGCGGGCCTGGCCATGTTCTCCAAGAATCTGGACAGCGTGAAACTCATCCTTAGTGACATCGAAGCGTTGCACACACAAACCTTCCAAGCCAAGGGGCATCTTAACGTTCCCGAGTTCTATGCCGAACGTAAACGCTTGCTGACGCAACTGAATACCCAACTCACCACCCTGACAAAAAAGAGTATTGGTTTTCCGGATCATCCCAATTTGAAAAGCGTCTTGGGCATCTCCAGCAAAAGCCTCGTCCATCGCTGGAGAAAGTCTGGTGTCGTCGACCATATACCTGGTTATGCCACGCACATTGAAGGCGTCGCGAAGGCTGCGAAGTACGTCAAGTATGGCGGCTGGGTTGGTACTGCTGTGGGTGGTGGGGCGTCGGTGGTTAAGGTTCAGGGGGTTTGTTCGGCAGGTGATGAAGAGGCGTGTGAGAAGGTGAAGTTTACTGAGGCTGGAAGTTTTACAGGTGGGATAGTCGGGGGGGCAGCTACTGGCTTCATTCTTACTGGTTCAACTGCTGGCGTCATCTGTGCTGCTCTCGGAGTACCTACTGGTGGGGCAGGAACATTCGCATGCGGATTAGTCGTAGTTGGGTTGAGCTCTTTGGCGGCAGGAGAAGTCGGGGGAAGGTTCGGCGAAATGATAGGTGAGAAAATTTACGAGGAAATCAAATGAGCCTGAGCACTGCCGACAGAGTATTTCTTTACGCCTGCCTTATAGACGTTGGAGGCTTAATTTTGTTTGTTGGCATAGCTCTTCATCTCGCTTACACCAAGACAAATTTAATGTTGAGTCATTTATCAAATTGTCCTGCGGTAAAGATTTGGGCGCCGCTCATGAACGGCGGGCCTTGGGGGCGATTAATTTTGCTGGGGCGCATAATGGGGGTTGTAACAATGCCTGGCATCTACTTGCGTGATGGAGGTGCTAACGCAGATGACCTTAAAAGCTTCCCGACAGACCTCAAACTAAAACTGGCGATTATGCAGTGGACTGGCTGGGGATTGTCATTACTAATGTTCGGCTTAGCCGCAGTTGGAGAATTCAATCTTTTTGGAGTTACCTCGCGGTAACCACATCTCAATGCCGCTTTCTAAGCGTATCCGAAGGCAACTCCCCAAACTGCTTCCGATAACTGTCCGAAAACCGTCCCAAATGCAGGAAACCGTAATCCATCGCCACCTCCGTAACATTGCGCACGTTGCAGGTCGGGTCGCTCAGGCAGGCGTTGATGCGTTCCAGGCGTTTCTGGCGGATGTAGTTTTTCGGCGTGACCCCGGCATTGCGTTCAAACAGGCCGTACAGCGAACGCAGGCTCATGCTGGCCTGGCGCGCCAGTTCTTCGCTGTCGATGTCCTGCTTGAGATGATTCGCGATGTAATCGGCAATTGCTTCGAAAGTGGCAGTCTGCGAGCCCAATTCAAGGCGGCTGACGTTGGTCTTCATCAGGCCGAGCATCTTGCTGGCGATGATCTGCGTGTAATGCTCCTGCACCCTGGGAATCTGCTCGGTGGACTCGGCTTCCTGGCAGATCATTGCCAGCAAGTTGACGAAGCCTTCCAGCTCATTGAGTTGATAACGGTTCTCCAGAAACCGCACACCCTGCCCCGGATAGCGCCAGCGCTGCTCATCGCAGACGGACTCGAACAAATGGGTGGGGATTTTGAGGATGAATTTTTCGCAATCGGCGGAATAGGTCAGGTCCACCGGATCGTCGGGGTTGATCAGCAGTAGTTCACCCGGCGCGAAGTAATGCTCCTGGCCGTGCCCACGCCACAGGCAGTTGCCGCGCAACAGCACTTGCAGGTGATAGATGCTCTCCAGCGCGCCAGAGGTGACTCGCACACTGGCGCCGTAGCTGATACGGCACAGGTCGAGGCTGGCGAACTTGCGATGATCGAGACTGGCCAGCGGGCTGCCGGCGCGAGGCATGAGGATGCAGTGGTTACCGACGTGCTGATTGACGTAGCCCGACACCGCATAAGGGTCGGCATGGTCGAATACTCTGCTGCGCTGACTCAACAGTTGAGCTTGCATCATCGGGTCACTCTCGTTGTTGTTATAGGTTGCTTCGGGTCATTCTAGGGCAGTCCTTGCAGCTGTGTATCAATGCACTGACCTGCGGGCGGTTCAGCGAACAACGCAAATCCCCTGTAGGAGCTGCCGAAGGCTGCGATCTTCTGGTCTTGAAAG
>NZ_JBSVXD010000031.1:0-42870 GCF_054070755.1 Pseudomonas sp. SDO5591_S426
CGGCGATTTTCGTGTAGGAGCTGCCGCAGGCTGCGATCCTTTGATCTTGATCCTATGCTTGTCTCAGAGTGAAACAGTTGTCGCGAAATTAAACGAGGAACGCAGATCCAGCCATTGGCAAAAACCCGGTACTAACCGGCAAATCATTGATTCATTGAGACATTCGTAAGCTGGCACGCTCCGTGTATTGCTCATCGCAGACGTTTCTCTTGCCTCCGTCAGTGGTTCGCCACCGACGGCAGAAACCAAAAAAACGATAAGCCACAAAAATAAGAAAGCACCGTGCGAGGTTCGACGTTGATGAAGAGAAAACTCCGATCAGGCATGAGCGCCAGCCTGCTGGCCGTGGCCGCTTGCGTGGCGCTGCATTCGCCTCACAGCCTGGCAGCCCGCGACGCCCAGACCATCCTCAAGGAAACCTGTCAGGGCTGTCACACCCCTGAAGCCGATAACGCCCTCAGCCGTATCAGCCACCAGCGCAAGACGCCGGAAGGCTGGCTGATGAGCATCGCCCGCATGCAGACCATGCACGGTTTGCAAATCAGCGATGAAGACCGCCGAACGCTGGTCAAATACCTGGCCGACACTCAAGGCCTGGCGCCGAGTGAAACCGATGGCGTGCGTTATGCCATGGAGCGCCGGCTCAACACCGTCGAGCAGTTCGACGACCAGACCAGCCAGATGTGCGGCCGCTGCCACTCCGGTGCACGGGTTGCGCTGCAACGGCGTCCGGCCCAGGAGTGGGAACGGCTGGTGAACTTCCACCTCGGCCAATGGCCGTCGCTGGAATACCAGGCGATGTCCCGTGACCGCGACTGGTTCGATCTCGCCCGCAAAGAGATGGTGCCGCTGTTGGCCAAGCGTTATCCGCTGGACAACCCGGCCTGGAAAAAATGGCTGGGCACCGCGCCGAAAAGCGAGGCGCTGGTCGGCGACTGGAGCTTCAGCGGTCACCTGCCGGGCAAGGGTGAACTGGCCGGTGTGATGAGCGTCAGCGCCGACGGCAACGACACTTTCAAAGTCAGCGTCAAAGGCCAATACGCCGACGGCACGCCGTTCAACGGTGAGGGCAGTGCAATCCTCTACACCGGCTACGAATGGCGCGGCAACGTGACCATCGATGGCGTGACCATGCGCCAGGTGTTCGCTGCCCAAGGCAATGCGATGCAGGGCCGGATGTTCGAGGCCGAGCACGATGAGCGCGGTCTGGACTTCGTCGCCGCCAAGCAGGGCTCCCAGCGTTTGCTGGCGGTGCAGCCGGGTTATGTGAAGGCCGGCAGCGAAACCGAAGTGACCCTGATCGGCAGTGGCCTCAGTGGCAAGCCGAACTTCGGTAAAGGCGTGGAAGTGCTCGAAGTCGTCGAGCAAGGCCCGGAGCAGATCAAAGTCAAAATCAAGGCTGCCGCCAATGCTCAGCCAGGCCTGCGCGCGGTCACCGTCGGCACGCTGAAAGGCCCGAGCCTGTCGGTCTACAGCAAGATCGCCTCGGTCAAAGTGGTGCCGGAATTCTCGGTGGCGCGGATCGGCGAGGGCGGTGGTTCGACGCCGAAAGTCCAGGGCCGTTTCGACGCGGAAGCCTGGGGCAAAGGCGCTGATGGCAAGCCGTATCGCATCGGTGTGTTCCCGGCGCAGTGGAAGGTCGAGGCCTTCGACGACCGCGCCAAGGAAGACGAAGACGTCAAGTTTGCCGGCACCATGCACGCCGACACCGGCGTGTTCACCCCGGGCGATGCCGGGCCGAATCCGGCGCGCAAGATGTCCACCAATAATGCCGGCAACCTCAAGGTGATCGCCGCCGTCGACGACGCAGGGAAATCCCTGACCGGCGAAGGCCACATGATCGTGACCGTGCAACGCTGGAACAATCCACCCATTCCGTGATGTGCCTGGACTTGTACGTTTCAGACATTTTTTCGGAATGACCGCAGGCCCTCAAAGCAGGGCTTGCACAGGAGGTTGGCAATGGGCGCTATCTTGAATCTGGTCGAACGCAACCTGCACGAAGTGCACGTCGATGCCGACCGCATGCTGTTTCACATACCCAGCAGTTCGCTGTTTGCCAGCGATGAACTGACCGGGACCATCATCGATACCTTGCGCGGTCCCGGTTGTTCTTCGGACGACCTGATCCAGCGCCTGGCCGCGCGCTTCAACGGCGAGGAAATCACCGAGACCCTGCGCGAGTTGATGGCGCTGGAACTGGTCAGTGACGGCTCGCCGCTGACCCCGGACATCGCCACCAAACGGGTCGAGCGCACGGCGATCAATACCGTGGTCTTGAACGTCAACACCGGTTGCAACCTGAGCTGCACGTATTGCTACAAGGAAGACCTCGACAAGCCTTCGGCCGGCAAGAAAATGGACGTGGAAACGGCCATCGCGTCCGTGGAAATGCTGCTGCGCGAATCCCCGGACGAAGAGCGTTTCACCGTAGTGTTTTTCGGCGGCGAACCGCTGAGCAATCGCAAGCTGATCGAGTACATGGTCGACTACTGTGAGAAGCGTTTTCGCGAGGCGGGCAAGTTCGTCGAGTTTGTCATGACCACCAACGCCACGTTGCTCACCGAAGAAACCGTGGATTATCTGAATGCCCACCGTTTCGGGCTGTCGGTCAGTATCGACGGGCCGAAAACCGTGCACGACCGCAACCGCATCACCGTGGGCGGGCAGGGCACTTACGACGTGGTGCGGCGCAAGGCCGAGATGTTGCTGTCGCGCTACAACAGTCGTCCGGTGGGCGCGCGGGTAACGTTGACCACTGGCGTGACCGACGTCGAAACCATCTGGGATCACCTGTTCAACGAACTGGGTTTTGCCGAAGTCGGTTTCGCCCCGGTGACCTCCGGCGACATCAGCAGCTTCAACCTGACCAGCGACGAGCTGATCGAAGTCTTCGCCAGCATGAAGCGCCTCGGTCGGCGTTACCTGGACGCGGCGCTGGAACACCGCAACATCGGTTTCTCCAACCTGCACCAGTTGATCACCGACATCCACGAAGGCCACAAGAAAGCCCTGCCATGCGGCGCGGGCCTGAAGATGCTGGCGGTGGATCACAAGGGTGAATTGAACCTGTGCCATCGCTTCACCGGTTCGAGCCTGCCGACCTTCGGCAACGTCCACAGCGGCGTGAAGCAAGTGGAGTTGAACGACTTCCTGTCCCAGCGCCTGGACCGCAGCAACACCGGTTGCGAGGACTGCCAGATCCGCAACCTGTGCTCCGGCGGCTGCTACCACGAGAGCTATGCCCGCTACGGCGACCCGACCCACCCGACTTATCACTACTGCGAACTGATGCGTGACTGGGTCGACTTCGGCATCGAGGTCTACACCCGAATCATGGCTCACAACCCTGCGTTCATCAGCAGCTACATCACTCCGCGCAAGGCTCACTGATATGAAACATCTCAAGGCAATCAATAACAAAGCGTTGAAGCTGGATCAGGCCGCGGACGAGAACCGCATCGAAGAAGTGGTGGCTATGAGTTCTGTGGCGGGCTGTGCGTCGACCACCGACCCAGGCTGGGAAATCGATGCGTTTGGCGGTGTGTCGTCGCTGTGCCAGCCGATGGAGGCTGACCTGTATGGCTGTTCCGACCCGTGCTGGTGGCCGGCTCAGGTGCCGGACATGATGAGCACCTACCCGGACTGGAACAAGGATGCCCAGGCGTCCAACGACAACTGGCGCAACCTCGGCACTGTCTTCCCCAAAGACAAGTGATCTGACAAGAAGAAGGATTCCAGCATGCACAGCATAAAAGCCTGCGGCCTGGCCGCTTTCGCCGTCCTGAGCACCTGTTCGCTCAGTGTCCTGGCGGATGAAAACACCGCGTTGCAAGACGGTCACGAATACATGTTGACCACCAACTACCCGAACAACCTGCATGTGATCGACCTGGCCACGGACACCTTGTACAAAACCTGCAAGATGCCCGACGCCTTCGGCCCCGGCACCGTGCAGTTGTCGCCGGACCGCAAAACCGCCTACGTGCTGAACAACCACTATGCGGATGTCTACGGCGTTGAGCTGGACAGCTGCAAGCAGGTGTTCCACGCCAGCATTACCCAAAAACCGGGGGAGAAAGCCAAGTCGATGTTCGCCTTCACCCTCAGCCACGATGGCAAGGAATTGTTCACCGTCGCCAACCCGACCTTGATGCTCAATGATCGCTACGAAGTGCAGCAGCCGCGGCTTGACGTGTACAAGACCGACGCCGGCATGGACGCCAAACCGGTGCGCAGTTTCCCGGCGCCGCGCCAGCTGACCATCATGCAGAGCGGCGACGACGGCACGCTGTACGTGGCCGGGGCGGACGTCTACAAGGTCAATGTGCAGACCGGCAAGTTCGACGTGCTGATCCCCAGTCGTCACTGGAAACGCGCGAACTACAGCGCGCCGGACGTGCTTTACGTGTGGAACCAGCAGACCTATCGCCATGACTTCTCGCTGCTCTACACCGCCGCGAAATTCAAGGACAAGAAACAGGACCCGGCCACCGCCGAATACCTGTACGGCCTGTTCAGTGTCGACCTGAAGACCGGCAAGACCGAAACCACCGATTTCGGCCCTCTGACCGAAATCTACTTCAGCGGCATGCGCTCGCCGAAAGACCCGAACCTGATGTTCGGCGTGCTCAATCGGCTGGCCAAGTACGACATCAAGGAGAAGAAAATGCTCCAGGCGGCGACGCTTGATCACTCCTACTACTGCATTTCCTTCAACAAGGATGGCAGCAAGATCTATCTGGCGGGGACGTTCAACGACGTGGCGATCTTCGATGCCGACAGCCTGAAACAGACGGGCAGCATCAAGTTGCCGGGTGGGGACATGGCGATTACCACGGCGCAGATTTTTGTCCGGTAGATTGTGGCGTCTGGGCTGACGCCATCGCTGGCAAGCCAGCTCCCACAGTTTCTTCATTGGCCGCAGATTGTGTGTTCGAACGAAGATCCCTGTGGGAGCGGGCTTGCCCGCGATGAGGCCCTCAAAAACACTAGAGATTCAAACCCCCGGCACCGGACACCCCAAATCCCCCTCCTGGCACTTCAGATAAGTCTTGAACGTCTCAACCCGCGCCTTGGTCAACTCGGTCACGCAATTGCTATAGATCAGCGGATAAACACTCCCGCCTTCCACCCCGGACGCCGAAAACTTGCACTCGGCATCGCGAAACGCAATCCACGACCGCTGCGCGCCCAGCAACAGTTTCTTGCTGTCGGGATTGCCCTTCAGTCGCGAAGTGATTTGCTGGTAAAGCGCATTCAACTCCTTGTCCGCCGCCGCATGCTGCTGCGACGCACACTGGTTCATCGTGGCCTGGTCGGTGGCGTTGTCGCAGTCAACGGCATGAGCCAGGGAAGTGAACAACAAAGGCGTCAACGCCAGGAGAAAGCGTGCGTGCATGGCAGAAACTCGCTGTGACAGGGGAAATTGCGGTGCAGTGTAGCGAAGCCGGCGTCGATGTCAGGCGAACGATTACGACAGCTGACAGCCCACTCATACAACTTTCGGGCTGGACATGTGGTCTTAGAGGCCTACTGTTGTTCAGTACAGGAGGTGACGTATGAAACCAGTTCCCAATAGTTTTGAGCGCAAAATCAAGCTTAAATCGCCGCGCTCCCATGTCTGGCGTGCCTTGGTCGACGCGGAGGCGTTCGGTCAGTGGTTCGGCGTAGCGCTTGAAGGCAGGCGTTTCATTGCCGGCGAGTGGACGCAAGGGCAGGTGACGTATCCCGGTTACGAACATGTGTTGTGGAATGTGTTGGTGGAGCGGGTCGAGCCGCAGCAGTTGTTTTCCTTTCGCTGGCATCCTTACGCCGTGAATCCGAAGATCGACTACTCCCAGGAGCCCACCACGCTGGTGAAATTCGAAATGGAAGACTACGAGGACGGCACGCTGCTCAAGGTTTCCGAGTCCGGATTCGCGCACATTCCCGACATACGCCAGAAGGAGGCGTATTACATGGACAGCCGTGGCTGGGAAGAGCAGTTGAACAGGCTGGAACAATTCCTTGTTGAAAACGCCAAGGCCCGCGAGCGCGAGAGTGACTGACGGCAATATTTTTGAGCCTTGGCTGAAACGCTGGGCGCTGGTGCCGGATGGACAACCGATCACCACGCCCGGCAGCCGCTTGTTGCCGGTGCGCCGGGGCGATGCGCCGGCCATGTTGAAGATTGCCATCGACGCCGAAGAAAAATTCGGCAACCTGTTGATGACCTGGTGGGACGGCGACGGCGCTGCCGAGGTTTACGCGCAGCACGGCGACGGCTTGTTGCTGGAGCGGGCGATGGGGCAGCGGTCATTGATGCATATGGCCCTCAACGGCGAGGACGATGAGGCCAGCCAGATTCTGTGTGCGGCGTTGGCCCGTTTGCATGCTCCACGACCGACACCGCCACCGCTGCTGGTTGCCTTGTCACCCTGGTTCGCCTCGCTACGAGTGGCGGCGCAGCTTCAGGGCGGTGTGTATTCCGTGTGCCTGTCGACCGCCGAAGCCTTGCTGGCCGAGCCGCAAGACGTGGTGGTGCTGCACGGCGACATGCACCACGACAATGTCCTGGATTTCGGCCCGCGCGGCTGGCTGGCCATCGACCCGAAACGGGTGAGCGGCGAGCGCGGTTTCGATTACGCCAATTTGCTCTGCAATCCCGACTTGCCGACTGCCACGGACCCGCGACGATTCCAGCGGCAGATCGAGGTGGTGGCCGAGGCCGCCGGGCTTGATCGGCGCCGTTTGCTGCAATGGGTATTGGCGTTTGCCGGTTTGTCCGCGGCGTGGTTTCTTGAGGATGGCAACGACCGGGCGGCTGAAAGTCAGCTTCACGTCGCGAAACTCGCGGCCTCCAGCCTTGGTGCATGTGGCATCTAAGGGTTTCGGAGGGGACGCTATAGCGAATGTCCTACACGCCGTAACAACTATGTCGTCTATTGCGGATTGGATCCCATGCGTATTCTGGCCCCATCCACTGATGCACAGGGAGTGCTCAGGATCATGGATGATCGGCCATTTGCATGGAATGCTGACGACAGGGAGTCGTAATGGTCTTGGAAGAACCCGCTTCGGCGGGTTTTTTTATGGGCGCAGGAAAAGTCCTGGCAGCGGGAGCCTTGGCCCCCGCAGCTTTTTTCTACCGACGGTCGAGTTTCGCGGCGGCACGCTCAGTGATTTCCGTGCGCAGTTTCAACGAACCTGCGGCGCGTTTGCGGGCCTCTTCCAATACGCTGGCTGGCGCAGTTTCCGGGCTACCTGCCTGGAACGGCGGAGCCGGGGCGTATTCCAGCTGCAATTGCACCAGTTCAGCGGTGTCCTGATCGAACAGTTCTGCAGCCAGGGTCAGGGCGAAATCGATGCCTGCGGTGATCCCGCCACCGGTCAGCAGATTGCCGTCACGCACCACCCGATCTTTCACCGCAATCGCCCCCAGCGGTGCCAGCAATTCGTGATACGCCCAATGAGTGGTGGCGCGTTTGCCTTTCAACAAGCCCGCCGCGCCGAGCACTAGCGCCCCGGTGCAGACCGACGTCACGTAACGCGCATTCGCGGCCTGAGCCTTGATGAACGTCAGCGTTTGCTCATCTTCCATGAGCGGACCGACGCCGCTTCCCCCGGGTACGCAGATCACATCCAGCGCCGGGCAGTCGTCGAAGGCAACGGTCGGCTTCAACATCAGGCCGGTGCTGGCGGTGATGGGCATCAGGTCCTTCCAGATCAGATGCACCTTCACATCGGGCAACGAGGCCAGCACGTCGTAAGGGCCGGTGAGGTCGAGTTGTTGCACCTGTGGAAACAACAGAAAACCGATCTGCAAGGTCATGGTGTTTTTCTCCTGAAGTGGGTGGACGACTTCACTGTAAGCGCCTAGGATTTGGCGCATACGCCAATCACCCCACGAATTACGCCAAAATGCCGAAAACCATTCACGTACTCGCTTTCGCCAACGTGCAATTGCTCGACGTCACCGGGCCGTTGCAGGTATTTGCCTCGGCCAACGACATTGCCCGCCAGCAAGGTTCACCGGCACCGTATGCGCCATCGGTGATTGCCAGCGGCGGCGGGGCGGTGATGTCGTCGGCGGGGTTGGCGTTGTTGGCCGAACCATTGCCCGAGCAGGGCAGCGACACCTTGATCATCGCCGGGGGCTGGGGCGTTTACGCGGCGGCGGAGAATCAGCCTCTGGTGAACTGGGTGCGTGAGCACGCGGCACAATGTCGACGGGTGTCATCGGTGTGTACGGGGGCTTTTTTGCTGGCGGCCAGCGGCTGGCTCGATGGCCGGCGCGTGGTCACCCACTGGACCCGATGCGAGCAGTTGGCGCAGCAACATCCGCAATTGCAGGTCGAGCCCAATCCGATTTTCATCAACGACGGCCCGGTCTGGACTTCGGCCGGGGTCACCGCCGGCATCGACCTGGCGCTGGCGATGGTAGAAGCCGATCTGGGCCGCAATATGGCCTTGGAGGTCGCGCGGCAACTGGTGGTGTTCCTCAAGCGGCCCGGCGGCCAGTCACAATTCAGCGTGACCTTGTCCTTGCAGAAAGAAGGCAACCGTTTCGACGAGCTTCACGCCTGGATCAGCGAAAACCTCACCAAAGACCTCGGCATTCCAACCTTGGCGCTACAGGCCGGCATGAGCGAACGCAGCTTCGTCCGCCACTACCGCGCCGACACCGGCCAGACCCCGGCCCGAGCCATCGAGCTGATCCGGGTCGAGACTGCGCGACGGCTGCTCAGCGATACCGGCGTGCCAATCAAACGGGTCGCCATGCAATGCGGATTCGGCAGCGAAGAAACCCTGCGTCGCAATTTCCTACGGGCGATGGGCGTAACGCCGCAAGCCTATCGCGAGCGTTTTTCCGTCAGCGTTGCAGCAGATCCAGTAATGCCTTGAGCGTCGCCTCGGGGGCTTCTTCGGGAATGTTATGCCCGACACCCGCCAGCATCCGGCGCTCGTAACGCCCGGTGAAATGCTCGATGTCGTCGTCGACCTCCGCTGCCGGGCCAACGCCATCGTCGGCGCCGCACAGGGAAATCGTCGGCACGCTGATCGGTGGCTGGTGGGTCAGCGCCTCCTCGATCGACTCCAGCGCCGGGTCGCCGGCCACATACATGAAGCGGTGACGATAGGAATGAATCACCACGTCGACGAAATCCGGGTTATCGAAAGCCGGCGCGCTCAAGGGATAACGCTCGGCCCTGTTTGCCCAGGTCGGTGACCACAGCTTCCACAACAACTCACACACGCCCCGGCGATTTTCCGTCAGTCCCTCAACGCCACGCGGCGTATGAAAATAATACTGATACCAGAGACGATGCTCGGTTTCCGGGGCGCGCGGCCGGATCGAACGAGGAATGTTCTGCAGGTTGTAGCCATCACCCGTCACCAGACAACGAACCCGCTCCGGCCACAACGCCGCGACAATGCACGCCGCCCGACCGCCCCAGTCATAACCGCAGAGCGCCGCTTGCTTGATGGAAAGGGCATCCATCAGCTCGAGCAAATCCTGGGCGAGGGCGGCTTGCTGCCCGGAACGCAGCGTGTCAGGACTGTTGAATCGCGTCGGGCCGTAACCGCGCAGGTAGGGCACGATCACGCGGTAGCCCTTGGCCGCGAGAGGCGGGGCGATTTCGTCGAAGGCGCGGGGGGAATAGGGGAAACCGTGGAGCAGGATGACCGGGTCGCCGGTGATGGGGCCGTGTTCCTCATAGGCTAGGTTCAGAATCGGAGTCCGGACATACTGGATCGGCGCGTGATTACTCATTCGTCAGCTTTCCCCTGGAACTCAACTTTCGCTATCTGGTTGAAATACTTCGCCGCTCCGCTGTACCCGCTGAAGGTCGATGTTAGGTGGGGATGGATAGGCTGGCAATCGGGGATTGCGGTGGGGTTGTTTATTAGATGTAGGACTCGGGCTTGTACAGAATCCACGCCGAATGAGCTTTTGTGGCGAGGGAGCTTGCTCCCGCTCGGCTGCGCAGCAGTCGTAAAACCATTTCGATGCGGTGCACCTGACAGATCGTATTCACAGCCTCCAGGGCTGCTTCGCAACACAGCGGGAGCAAGCTCCCTCGCCACAAAAGCCTGTTCGCCAGAGCTGATTAGGCGGCGACCTCAAGGCTGCCAAAAACTCTTCTCTCCACTCAACTTCCGATCAAGAAAACACGCCGCGCTAATCAACGCCAGATGCGTCAACGCTTGCGGCGTGTTGCCCATATGGCGCGCGTGGCTGTCGAACTCTTCGGCGTACAGCCCCAGCGGGTTGGCGTAGCGCAGCAGTTGTTCGAACTCCAGATGAGCCTTTTCCACCCGACCGGCGCGGGCCAGGCATTCGACGTACCAGAAGGAGCACGCGGCGAACGCGCCTTCGGTGCCGGGCAGGCCGTCGATCTGGTTGAGGTCGTTGTGGTAGCGGTAAACCATGCCGTCGCGCACCAGGTTTTTTTCGATGGCGTCGAGGGTCGAGAGCCAGCGCGGGTCCTTTGCGCTGACGAAACGTACCAGCGGCATCAGCAGCATCGAACCGTCGAGGCCAGTGCCGCCGATGTGCTGGACGAAATGCCCGCGTTCCTCATTCCAGAAGTTGTCCCAGATGTCGGCGTAGATCGCTTGCCGAGTCTGATCCCAGCGGGCGAACGGGGCGGGCAACGAGCGTTTCGAGGCGAGACGAATCGCCCGATCCAGTGCGACCCAGCACATCAGGCGCGAGTGCAGGAAGTGATGCTGCTCGCCGCGCATTTCCCAGATGCCGACGTCTTCCTGTTGCCAGGTTTCGCAGATCTGATCGACCACTTCCACGGTGTGCTTCCAGCCTTCGTGGGAAATAGCCTCGCCGTACTTGTTGACCAGATAAACCGCGTCCATCAGCTCGCCGAAGATGTCGAGCTGAACCTGCGCGTACGCCAGATTGCCGATGCGCACCGGTTTCGCGCCACCGTGGCCGGACAGGTGCGTGAGCTCGATTTCCGGCAGTTCCTGACGGCCGTCGATGCCATACAGAATGTTGAGTTTCATCGGTTGGCCGCGACAATCGCTGACCCGCCCGCGCAGCCAGCGCATGTAGGCATTGGCTTCTTCGACAAAGCCCAGGCGCATGAAGGCGTACACGGTGAACGAGGCGTCGCGGATCCAGGTGTAGCGGTAATCCCAGTTGCGTTCGCCACCGACGGTTTCCGGCAGGCCGAAGGTGGCGGCGGCGAGGATGGCGCCGTGTTTGCGTGAGGTCAGCAGCTTCATCGCCAGCGCCGAGCGGTTGACCATTTCCCGCCAGCGACCGCGATAGTTGGACTGGCCGATCCAGTCGCGCCAGAACTTGAGCGTGCGTTGCAGGCACAGTGCGGCGGCGCCTTCCTTGAAGCGCTGATCGTCGATGGCGCCGAGCAGGAACTCGGCGGTCTGGTCCTGTTCGAGGGTGAATTCGGCGACCGCCGCATTGGCGTCTATGCGCAAAACCTGATCCGCAGACAGGCGCAGCGATGGCTGGTTGGCGGCTTCGAAAATCACGTCCTTTTTGTCCATGCGCGCGCCGGTCATGGCGCGGGCGTAGTCGTGACGCACCGCGCAACGCAGGTGAAAGGTTGCCTTGCCGCTGACCACTCGCACCCGGCGCATCAGCACCGGGAAATCGTCCTCGCTGTCGCCGATCGGCAGCAAATCGGTCACTTCGACCACCGCGCGATCGCTCAGCCAGCGGGTTTGCAAGACGTTGGTGTCCGGCAGGTAAATCTGCTCGCGGCGGGCGTCGGGCAAGTCCGGGGATAACTGGAAAATGCCGGCCTCGGGACTGTCCAGCAGCGAACAGAAAATCGACGGGCTGTCGAACTCCGGCCAGCAGAAAAAATCCACGCTGCCCTTGTCATTGACCAGCGCGGCACTGCGCATGTCGCCAATGATGCCGTGGGCGTCGATGGGGCTTTGGCGTTCGGGGTGATCAGCCATTGTCGCGAAACTCCGGGATTCATGGGCCTATTTAGCTGACTGGTTTGGGTGGACTGGAGTTCATTTGTGCGTTGACTGTTCTGGCCCCATCGCCAGCCTGCTGGCGATGGGGCCTTCACATTCAACCAACAATTCCACGCTTTCTTCTCAATCAGCGTTTATGGCAACGTGCAGTCCCTTGACGAGACCTGCACCCATGGCCAACCCCTACCGCGAACTGTTCAAAGCCCCGGGCGCCCGTGCTTTTGTGCTGGCCGGGATGATCGCGCGCATGCCGATTTCCATGACCGGCATCGGCCTGATCACCATGCTGTCGCAGTTGCAGGGTGGCTACGGATTGGCCGGCGCGGTGGCGGCGACGTTTGCGCTGGCCACGGCGTTTTGTGCGCCGCAGGTGTCGCGGCTGGTGGACCGTTTTGGTCAGCGACGGATTTTGCCGGTGTCAGCGTTGATTGGCGGCGGGGCGCTGTTGATGGTGTTGCTCTGCACCCGTTTGCAGGCGCCGAACTGGACGTTGTTTGTGTTTGCCGCGATTGCCGGTTGCATGCCGAGCATGTCGGCGATGGTGCGGGCGCGCTGGACCGAGTTGTATCGCGGCCAGCCGCAACTGCAAACGGCCTATGCACTGGAATCGGTGCTGGACGAAGTCTGCTTTATTGTCGGGCCGCCGCTGTCGGTGGGCTTGTGCGTGGTGGCGTTCCCCGAGGCCGGGCCGTTGGCGGCGTTGCTGATGCTGGCGATCGGCGTCACGGCGTTTGTGTCGCAGCGCAGCACCGAGCCACCGGTGCATCCCCATGAAGCACACCACGCCGCGTCTATCATTCGCTCTGTGGACATCCAGTTGCTGATGCTGTTGATGGTCGCCATGGGCACCATCGTCGGTGTGGTGGATGTGGTCAGCGTGGCGTTCGCCCAGCACCAGGGCCAACCGGCGGCGGCGAGTATTGTGCTGTCGGTATATGCGATTGGCTCGTGCATGGCCGGATTGGCGTTCGGTGCGTTGCGTTCGAAAGTGCCGCTTCCACGGTTGTTTCTCTATGGAGGAGTAGCGACGGCGGTGACGACCTTGCCGCTGTTGCTGGCGGTGAACATTCTCGGGTTGTCGCTGGCGGTGTTTGTCGCCGGTCTGTTTTTTGCGCCGACGTTGATTGTCGCCATGGCCCTGGTGGAGCAGATCGTTCCGCCGGCCAAGCTCACTGAGGGCCTGACCTGGCTGGTGACCGGGTTGAGCATCGGCGTGGCGATCGGTGCGGCGGGGTCGGGGTGGATGGTTGATGCGTTCGGGGCCAGGAGCGGGTTTTGGCTGGCGATTGGCGCGGGTGCGGTGGTTCTTGGTTCGGCGGTGCAAAGCTATCGCCATTTGAAATGATGATTTAACTGTACGACTAATTCTCTGCGTACTTCATCCGTTCTCTTTACAGACAACTTTCGAGGTACGCCCGGTGACCCAGCTGACATTGCTGTGCCTGCCCTATTCTGGCGCGAGCGCCATGGTCTATAGCCGCTGGCGGCGCAAACTGCCGGAGTGGATCAAGCTGCAGCCGGTGGAATTGCCGGGGCGCGGCGCGCGCTACGGCGAGCCGTTGCACACCGACATGCGCCGCCTGGCGCTGCAACTGGCCAGCGAACAAAAAGCTATGCTCAAGGCGCCTTATGCCTTGTTCGGTCACAGCCTCGGCGCGTTGCTGGCCTGTGAAATGGCCCACGCGTTTCGCTCGCTCGGCGGTCCGGAGCCGGTGGCCTTGTTCGCTTCAGGCACCGCCGCGCCGACGATGCGCCTGGAGTACGACCGAGGTTTTGCCGAACCCAAGACCGATGCCGAACTGATCGAGCAACTGCGCACCCTCAACGGCACCAGCGAGGAAGTGCTGGCCAGCGAAGAGCTGATGAGCCTGACGCTGCCGATCCTGCGCGCCGACTTCCAGTTGTGCGGGCGTTTCGAGCCAATCCAGCGACCGTTGCTCAAGTGCCCGGTGCATGTGCTCGGCGGCAAGGCTGACCGCGCCACCACCGAGCAGTTGATCGGCTGGAGCAAGGAAACCCACGGCAGCTTTTCCGTGGACATGCTCGCTGGCGGGCACTTCTTCATTCATGAGCATGAGGCCAAGGTGCTGCGGGTGATCAAGGATCAGCTGGAGGTTCATCATCGGCGGCATGCCATGGTTGCTGTGGGTTAACCCAAGCTCAAACTTCACTCATTCCCTGTGGGAGCGAGCTTGCTCGCGATAGCGGTGTGTCAGACAACATTGATGTCGACTGACACTCCGTCATCGCGAGCAAGCTCGCTCCCACAGGGATTTTCAGCGTTCTGAAATCTCCCTTCTGATACTTGTTCTCATTCGCTAATTTTTCCGGTCTGCATTCGTTTTATAGGGACGACGTGCCTTTGTGCTTCCCGCCACTGATCCGGATACCCAGAAATGAATGCTGAAGACTCCTTGAAACTTGCTCGCCGGTTTATCGGGTTGCCCCTGGAAAAGCGCCAGATGTTCCTTGCGGCCTTGCACAAGGAGGGCGTTGATTTCGCCCGTTTCCCTATTCCAGCCGGCGTCGAGGCCGAGGATCGCCAGGCGTTGTCGTACGCCCAGCAGCGCATGTGGTTTCTCTGGCGACTGGACCCACAAAGCGGCGCCTACAACCTGCCGGGCGCGGTACGCCTGACCGGTCGTCTGAATCTGCCGGCGCTGGAACAGGCCTTCGCCAGTCTGGTGGCGCGTCATGAAACCTTGCGCACCGTGTTTGCGCCGCAACCCGATGACACCCTGCTGCAAGTGCCGGCCAGCGCGCCGCTGGTGATCGATCACGTCGATTTCAGCGCCTTGCCCGCCATCGAGCGCGAGCAGGCCGTGGCCCGGGCCGCCGAGCAGCAATCGGTGTTGCCGTTCGACCTGGGCGCCGGTCCGCTGCTGCGCGTGACCCTGCTCAAACTCGCTGAACAGGAGCACGTGCTGCTGCTGACCCTGCACCACATCGTGTCCGACGGCTGGTCGATGAACGTGCTGATCGACGAATTCATCCGCTGCTACGACGCGTTCGATGCGGGCACGCAACCGCAACTCGCGCCATTGCCGATCCAGTACAGCGACTACGCCTTGTGGCAGCGCCGCTGGCTGGAGGCAGGCGAGCAGGCGCGTCAACTTGAATACTGGCAGGCGCAACTGGGCGATGAACACCCTGTGCTGGAACTGCCACTCGATCATCCGCGCCCGGCGATGCCGAGCTATCGCGGCACGCGCTACGAATTCGCCGTCGACGGGCAACTGGCCGAGCAACTGCGCGCCACTGCACAGAAACACAACATCACCCTGTTCATGCTGCTGCTCGGTGCGTTCAACGTGCTGCTGCACCGTTACACCGGGCAGAACGACATCCGCGTCGGCGTGCCGATTGCCAACCGTAATCGTGCCGAAATCGAAGGCCTGATCGGTTTCTTCGTCAACACCCAGGTGCTGCGCACGCAACTGGACGGCCAGACCCGTGTCGACGATCTGCTGCGCCGCATCAAGGAAACCGCGCTGGGCGCCCAGGCCCATCAGGACCTGCCGTTCGAGCGCCTGGTCGAAGCCTTGAAGCTGGAACGCAGCCTCAGCCACACGCCGCTGTTCCAGGTGATGTACAACCACCAGCCGCAGGTCGCGGACATTTCCACGGTGACCACGGCGTCCGGCCTGGCACTGGGCATGATCGAGTGGCAAGGGCGCACCACCCAGTTCGACCTGACCCTCGATACTTATGAGAAGGGTGGCAAACTGCACGCCGCGCTGACCTACGCCAACGACCTGTTCGACGCTGCGACCATCGCGCGCATGGCGCAGCACTGGACACGTTTGCTGCAAGGCATGGTCAGCGATTCGCAGCAGCACATCAGTGATTTGCCGTTGCTGGAACAGGCCGAATATCAGCGCATCGTGCATGACTGGAACCGCGCCGATGAAAGCTTCGCCGAAGACCTGTGCATTCATCAGCTGATCAGCAAGCAAGTGGCTGAGAGCCCTGATGCATTGGCCGTGACCTTCGCGAACACGCATCTGACTTACAGTGAACTCGACCAGCAAGCCAACCGTCTGGCACACAAACTGATCGAACTCGGCGTCGGCCCGGAAGTGCGGGTCGGCGTGGCCATGCAGCGTTCCGAGCATCTGCTGCTGGCTTTGCTCGCCGTGCTCAAGGCGGGTGGCGCCTACGTGCCGCTGGACCCGGATTACCCGGTCGAGCGCGTCGCCTACATGCTCGAAGACAGCCGCGCGCTGGTGCTGATCACGCAGCAGGCTGTCGCCGAATCGTTGAGTGTGAGCGCAGACACTCAAGTCCTGTTGATGGACGACATCCAGTCGCTAACCGACTACCCGCAAAGCACCCCGGTCACCCGCGTCACGCCGGACAATCTCGCCTACGTGATCTACACCTCCGGTTCCACCGGCAAACCCAAAGGCGTAGCCATCGCCCATCGCAATGTGCTGGCGCTGATCGACTGGTCCAGATCGGTTTACAGCCGCGACGACATTCAAGGCGTGCTGGCCTCGACATCGGTGTGCTTCGACCTGTCGGTGTGGGAGCTGTTCGTCACCCTGGCCAACGGCGGTTCGCTGATCATCGCCCGCAACGCCCTGGAGTTGCCGCATCTGCCGGCGCGGGATCAGGTGCGTCTGATCAACACGGTTCCATCGGCGATCAACGCGCTGCAACGCGACGGGCAGATCACGCCGAGCGTGCGCATCATCAATCTGGCCGGTGAACCGCTCAAGCAAAGCCTGGTTGACGCGCTGTATCAGCAAGCGACCGTCGAACACGTCTACGACCTGTACGGCCCGTCGGAAGACACCACCTATTCGACCTGGACCCGCCGCGAGGCCGGCGGTCGCGCCAACATCGGTCGCCCGCTCAAGCACACCGCCAGCTATCTGCTGGATGCCGACCTGCAACCGGTGCCGCAAGGCGTGTCCGCCGAGCTGTACCTGAGCGGTGCGGGTATCACCCGTGGCTACCTGGCTCGCCCAGGCCTGACCGCTGAAAAGTATGTGCCGAACCCGTTTTCCAGCAGCGGCGAACGCCTGTACCGCACCGGCGACCTGACCCGTTATCAGGCCGACGGCACCCTGCAATACGTCGGCCGCATCGACCATCAGGTCAAGGTCCGTGGCTTCCGCATCGAACTCGGTGAAATCGAAGCGCGGCTGTTGCAGCAAAACGCGGTGCGCGAACTGGCGGTGCTGGCTCAGGAAGGCGCCAGCGGTCAGCAACTGGTGGCGTACATCGTGCCAAACGATTCAGCGCTGGTAGTCGATGCCGAGGCGCAAGCGACCTTGCGCGAGACGCTGAAAGCCGCGCTGCGTCAGCATTTGCCGGACTACATGGTCCCGGCGTTCCTGTTGTTCCTTGACCACCTGCCGCTGACGCCGAACGGCAAACTTGACCGCAAGGCCTTGCCGGCGATTGATGGATCGACTCAACAACGCGAACACGTCGCGCCACGCAGCGAACTGGAAAAATCCCTCGCCGCTATCTGGCAAGACGTGCTGGCCATCGACAGCGTCGGCCTGGAAGACAATTTCTTTGAACTGGGCGGCGACTCCATCGTCTCGATGCAAGTGGTCAGCCGTGCGCGGCAGGCCGGTATCGTGCTCAGTCCCAAGGACCTGTTCCAGCATCAGACCATCCGCAGCCTCGCCCAAGCGGCACGCACTGGCGAGCAATCGCCGATCGATCAAGGTCCGGCGGTGGGCGCAGTGGCGCTGGCGCCGGTGCAGCAATGGTTCTTCGAACAGGCGATCCCCGAGCGTCAGCACTGGAACCAGTCGCTGTTGCTGATGCCGCGCGAGGCGCTGAACATCGAAGCGCTGGAGCGTGCCCTGGAGCAATTGCTGACCCAGCACGACAGCTTGCGCCTGCGTTATGCACAGGCAGAAAACACCTGGCAGCAAACTTACGCCGCGCCGACCACGGAGTCGGTGTTGTGGCAGCGTCAGGCGCAATCGGTCGAGCAACTCAACGCCTTTTGCGACGAGGCCCAACGCAGCCTCCATCTGCAAAACGGCCCGTTGTTGCGCGCACTATGGGTGGCGATGGCTGACGGCTCCGAACGTTTGCTGCTGGTGATCCATCACCTGGCGGTGGACGGTGTTTCCTGGCGCGTGCTGCTGGAAGATTTGCAGCACTTCTACACCGGCGGCAGTGCGCAAGCGAAAACCAGCACTTATCAGCATTGGGTCGCGCGTTTGCAGGATCATCTGCCAGCCTTCGAATACAACCTCGGCCACTGGCAGAAGCAATTGCAAGACGCGGCGAACGAACTGCCATGCGAGCGCCCGAACGGTGCTCTGGAAAATCGCTTCGAAGAAAAACTCGAACTTAAACTCGACGTCGAACAAACCCGTCAGCTGCTGCAACAAGCTCCGGCGGCCTATCGCACCCAGGTCAACGACCTGCTGCTGACCGCATTGGCCCGCGCCGTTTGCCGCTGGAGCGGGCAGGGCAGCACGCTGATCCAGCTCGAAGGCCATGGCCGCGAAGACCTGTTCGACGATATCGACCTGACCCGCACCGTCGGCTGGTTCACCAGCCTGTTCCCGGTCAACCTGAAACCCGACGCCGACTTCGGCGCATCGATCAAATCAATCAAGGAACAACTGCGCAACGTCCCGGACAAAGGCCTGGGTTACGGCGCGCTGCGCTACCTCGGCACGCCTGAGGTCCGCGCGGAACTGGCGGCGCTGCCGCAACCGCGGATTACCTTCAACTATCTGGGGCAGTTCGACCGTCAGTTCGATGAGGGCGCGTTGTTAACCCCATCCACCGAAGGCAACGGTGTGGCGCAGGACCCGTCGGCGCCGCTGGGCAACTGGCTGGTGGTCGAAGGTCAGGTCTATGGCGGCGAGTTGTCCCTGAGCTGGGGCTTCAGCCGCGAGATGTTCGACACCGCGACCATCCAGCGTCTGGCCGACGAATACGCGCATGAACTGAACGCGCTGATCGATCACTGCTGCGCACTTGAAGTGGCGCAAGCCACGCCGTCGGACTTCCCGCTGGCGCAGATCAATCAGGCGCAACTCGATGAATTGCCGCTCGCCGTCTCGACGCTGGAGGACCTGTATCCGCTGTCGCCAATGCAGCAGGGCATGCTGTTCCACACCCTGTACGAGCCGCAAGTCGGCGCCTACATCAGCCAGTTGCGCCTGGACATCGGCGGCCTGGACATCCAGCGTTTCACCCGCTCCTGGCAGGCAGCGGTCGAGCGTCACGATATTCTGCGCAGCAGCTTCCACTGGCAGGGTCTCGACACCGCGCATCAGGCGATTGCCCGTCAGGTCGCGTTGCCGCTGGAAGTGCTTGAGGCGACCGACACCGACGCGCTGGCCGATGCCGAACGTGCCCAGGGTTTCGAGCTGGGCACGGCGCCGCTGTTCCGTTTGAAACTGGTGCGTACCGGCACCGACGCCTGGCACCTGATCTACACCAGTCATCACATCCTGATGGACGGCTGGAGCAACGCGCAGTTGCTTGCCGAAGTCATCCAGCACTACGCCGCCGGGCAGTCGCTGCCGGCGCCAACGGGGCAATACCGCGATTACCTGGGCTGGTTGAAGCAGCAATCGGCCGTCGCTGGCGAGCAATTCTGGAAAGCTGCGCTGGCGCCGCTGGAAGCCCCGACCCTGCTGGCCGAAGCCCTGCGCCCACCGGTTGGCGCCGAGGGCAGCGAGGAACATCGCGTGGCCCTCGACAGCCGCGCAACCCAGCGTCTGGCCGAGTTCGCCCGTCAGCAGAAAGTCACCCTCAACACCGTGCTGCAAGCGGCGTGGAGCCTGTTGCTGCAACGCTACACAGGCCAGGATTGCGTGGTGTTCGGCGCGACCGTGGCCGGGCGTTCAGCACCGTTGCAGGGGATCGAAGAGCAACTGGGGCTGTTCATCAACACGCTGCCGCTGGTGTGCTCGATGAAGCCGGATCAGACCGTCAGCCAGTGGCTGAGCGAGTTGCAAGGTCTGAACCTGACCATGCGCGAGTTTGAACACGTGCCGCTCTACGACATTCAAGGTTGGGCGGGGCAACAGGGCTCGGCGCTGTTCGACAGTTTGCTGGTGTTCGAAAACTTCCCCGTCGCCGAAGCGCTGAAGCAGGGTGCACCGGCCGGGTTGTCGTTCGGAAACCTGCACAACCATGAGCGCACTCACTATCCACTGACGCTGGGCGTCGAGTTGGGCGAAGCATTGAGTTTCGATTTCAGTTACGACGCGGCGCGTTTCAGTGCTGCCCAGGTCGCTCAACTGTCGGCCAATCTGCAGCACCTGCTGACGCAATTGGTCGGCGCCCCGGACGCTGCATTGGGTGCGCTGGAACTGCTCGATGCCGAAGGCAAAAACGCGGTACTCGCCATCAGCCAGCCGGCCACGGTTGAGTTATCCACAACACTTCTGGTCCACGAAAGGATCGCCGCGCAAGCCGCTGCCACTCCGGATGCGCTGGCATTGCAGGTCGACGGTCAGTCCCTGAGCTACGGCCAGCTGAATACCCAGGCCAATCGCCTGGCCCATCGCCTGATCGACAACGGTGCCGGTCCCGGCAAGCGTGTCGGCCTGGCGCTGCGTCGCGGCCCGCAGCTGATCGTCAGCCTGATCGCGGTACTGAAAAGCGGCGCGGCCTATGTGCCACTGGACCCGAAATACCCGGCCGAACGCCTCGGTTACATGATCGAGGACAGCCGTCTCGATGTGCTGCTGTGCGAGTCGGGCCTGCTGGAAGACTTGCCGCTGCCGGTGCATCTGCGCCTGCTGAGCCTGGACGAAGCCACAGGCTATCCGGACACCGATCCACAAAACGGCGCCGTCGGCGCAGACCTGGCCTACATCATCTACACCTCCGGTTCGACCGGTCAGCCCAAAGGCGTGGCCATCGACCATGGCGCGCTGCGCGAGTTCTGCCAGACCGCTGCCGACTATTCAGTGCTGTCGGGTGCTGACCGTGTGCTGCAATTCGCGACCTTCAGCTTCGACGGCTTCGTCGAGCAGTGCTACCCGGCGCTGTGCGTTGGCGCGGCGTTGATCATGCGTGGCGATGACCTGTGGGACGCCGGTCGACTGGCGGCGGAAATCATTGAGCAAGGCGTGACCGTGGCCGACTTGCCCGCCGCCTACTGGTTCCTGCTGGCCCGCGAATGCGCCAGCGGTGTGGTGCGCAACCTTGGCGATTTGCGTCAGGTGCACGTTGGCGGCGAAGCCATGTCGGTGGAAGGTTTGCGCCTGTGGCATCAGGCCGGTTTGAGTCATGTGCGTTTGCTCAACACCTACGGGCCGACCGAAGCGACCGTGGTGTCTAGCGTGCATGAATGCCGTCTGGACGATGCCAGCGACGCGTTTGGCATCCCGATCGGTCGCGCCATTCCCGGCCGAGCGTTGTATGTGCTGGATGCGGCCGGTCAGTTGCTGCCGGCTGATGGCGTCGGCGAGTTGTGCATCGGTGCCCCGGCCTGCCTGGCGCAAAGCTATTTCGACCGTCCGGCGCTGACCGCCGAACGTTTCCTGCCGGACCCGTTTGCCCGCGAACCGGGCGCACGTCTGTACCGCAGCGGTGACTTGGCGCGCTACAACGCCAACGGCGATCTGGAATACGTCGGGCGCATCGATCATCAGGTGAAAATTCGCGGCTTCCGCATCGAAATGGGCGAGATCGAAGCCTGCCTGCAAGCCCGGGAAGAGGTGCGCGAAGCGGCGGTCATCGCCCAGGACGGCACGCAACTGGTGGCGTACGTCGTCGCCAGCGGCGTGGTGAATTCCGAGGCTGACTATCTGGAAGGGCTCAAGGCCGTTATGCGCAAAGCGCTGCCGGAATACATGGTGCCGAGCCATCTGATCCTGCTGGCGCAATTGCCGCTCAACAACAACGGCAAACTCGACCGTAAGGCCTTGCCACGGGCTGAAGGCAGTGCGGCACAACGTGCCTTTGTTGCCCCGACTGAAGGACTGGAAACGCAACTGGCGCAGATCTGGCAGAGCGTATTGCAGGTTGAGCAAGTCGGTCGCGACGACAGCTTCTTCGAGTTGGGCGGCCATTCGTTGCTGGTGCTGCAAGTGATCTCACGGGCACGCCAGCAACTGAACATCGAACTGTCGGTGAGCAGCCTGTTCTCCGCCGCGAACTTGGCGGAATTCGCCGAGCGTGCGGCGCTTGCCGAGACCAGTGCTCAGCCACAACTGCAACGTGCGGCGGACGATCAACCGCGGATTCTGTCCTACGCCCAGCAGCGCCAGTGGATTCTCTGGCAATTGGACCCGCAGAGCAGCGCCTACAACATTCCCGCCGCGCTGCGCCTGAAAGGACCGCTGAACATGCAGGCCCTGCGCCAAGCCTTCCTGCAATTGCAGGCCCGTCACGAAACCCTGCGCACGACCTTCGAACAGGACGGTCAACAGGCGCGTCCGTTGGTGCACGCCGAACTGGCGTTGCAGTTGAGCGAGCGACCGGTCGCAGAGTCGTCGATCAACGATGCCGTGGCCGAAGAAATCGCCCAGCCGTTCGACCTGCGCAACGGTCCGCTGTGGCGCGCATTGCTGCTGCAAGTCAGCGCCGAGGAACATGTGCTGGTGCTGACCGTGCACCACATCGCTGCCGATGGCTGGTCGATGCAGGTGATGGTTGATGAGTTCAGCTCGTTGTATCAGGCGGCTGCCGAGGGCCGCGCGGCTGACCTCAACCGTTTGCCGGTGGCTTACAGCGACTATGCCTTCTGGCAGCGCGACTGGCTGGAAGCGGGCGAGGGCGCGCGGCAACTGGCGTGGTGGCGCGAACAACTGCAGGGCAGCCAGGCACCGCTGGAGTTGCCGAGTGAGCTGACCCGTCCAGCTCGCCGCAGCGAACGCGGGGCGAGTCTGTCGCTGAACGTTGATCGCGAACTGCTGGCCGGTTTGCGTGCATGTGCACAAGAACAGCAAGTGACCTTGTTCATGCTGTTGCTGGCGAGTTTCCAGACCCTGCTGCACCGTCAGAGCGGGCAGTCGGGCATCAGCGTTGGCGTGCCGAGTGCTGGTCGTTCGCGCCTGGAAACCGAAGGCCTGATCGGCTTCTTCATCAACACTCAAGTGCTGCGTGCCGAGATCGATGGGCAGCAACCATTCAGTACCTTGCTGCAACAGGTCAAGCAAACGGCGCTGACCGCGCAGGCCCATCAGGACTTGCCATTCGAGCAGTTGGTCGATGCCTTGCAACCGGACCGCAGCCTCAATCACAGCCCATTGTTCCAGGTGCTCTACAACCATCAGCAGCAGTTGGGCGCGAGCGTCGAGCGGGTCGTCGCTGGTTTGCAGGTCGAGCGTTTGCACTGGCAGCAGCACACCGCGCAATTCGATCTGGTGCTGGATACCCAGGAGCAGGGCGATGCACTTGATGCCAGCCTGAGCTACGCCACCGACCTGTATGACGAAGCTTCGATGCAGCGTTTGGCCGAGCAGTGGCTGAACCTGTTGCGTGCGGTGGTGGCCGATCCGCAGCAACGCGTCGTTGAGCTGCCGTTGCTGCAAGCGCCGCAATACGACGGTTTGATCCAGCACTGGAACCCGACGTTCCAAGCGCAAGCGCCGTCGCCAACCTTGCATCAACTGTTCGAAGCCCAGGCTGCGCAACGGCCGGACGCGATTGCACTGGTATTCGAGGGCGAACACCTGAGCTACGCCGCGCTCAACGCCCAGGCCAACCAACTGGCGCGCAAACTGCGCGAGCAGGGCGTCGGGCCGGAAGTGCGCGTGGGTATCGCCACCGAGCGGGCGATGCCGCTGGTGGTCGGTTTGCTGGCGATTCTCAAGGCCGGTGGCGCCTACGTGCCGCTGGACCCGCAATACCCCGCCGAGCGCTTGAGCTACATGATCGACGACAGCGGCATCGCGCTGCTGTTGACCCAATCGCACTTGATCGACGGTTTGCCGGCCCGCGATGGCGTGCAGGTGCTGGACCTGACGTCGCTGCAACTGGAGGCCTACAGCACCGACAATTTGCTGCCGCTGGCGACGCCGGACAATCTCGCTTACGTGATCTACACCTCCGGTTCCACCGGTCGGCCAAAAGGCGCATTGCTCAGCCACGGCAACGTCGGCCGCCTGCTGACGGCCACCGCTGGCGAGTTCAATTTCGGCGCGGACGATGTCTGGACTCTGTTCCATTCCTACGCGTTCGATTTCTCGGTGTGGGAGCTGTTTGGTTCGCTGTGCACCGGCGGGCGTCTGGTGATCGTGCCGTATTACATCAGCCGCGAGCCGCAGGAATTCCACCGCTTGCTCTGCGATGAAGGCGTGACGGTGTTGAACCAGACCCCGACCGCGTTCCGTCAACTGCTGCCGATTGCCTGCGCCAGCCCACGCAACCTGGCGTTGCGTCAGGTGATCTTCGGTGGCGAAGCATTGGAAGTCGCCAGCCTGCGCCCATGGTTCGAACGCTTCGGCGACCAGCAGCCAACGCTGGTGAACATGTACGGCATCACCGAAACCACGGTGCACGTGACCTACCGCGCCATTCGCCTGGCCGACCTCGACGGCAAGGCGCAGAGCCCGATTGGCCTGCCGATCCGCGACCTGCGCTGGTACTTGCTCGACAGTCAGTTGCAACCGGTCCCGGTGGGTGTGGCGGGCGAGTTGTACATCGCTGGTGCGGGTCTGGCGCGGGGTTATCACGGGCGTTTCGGCCTGACCGCCGAGCGTTTTGTGCCGAGCCCGTTTGACGCTGCGCAACGCCTCTATCGCAGTGGCGACCTGGCGCGTCAACGCGCCGACGGCAGCATCGATTACCTCGGGCGCATCGACCAGCAAGTGAAGATTCGCGGCTTCCGCATCGAACTGGGTGAAATCGAGGCCGCGCTGCTGGCGCAACCGGGTGTGCGTCAGGCGGTGTTGAGCGTGCATGCCGGTGACGCTGGGCCGCAGCTTTGCGCCTACGTCGTCGCCGAACAGACGCCGCATGACCCGATCGCCTGGCGCGACAACCTGCGCGCCGCGCTCAAGGTCGACCTGCCGGACTACATGGTGCCGAGCCACTGGCTGCTGCTCGATGACCTGCCGCTGACCAGCAACGGCAAGCTCGACCGCAAGGCCTTGCCGCTGCCGGATGCCGAGGACTGGCAACGACCGTTCGAAGCCCCCGAAGGCCAACTCGAACGGCAACTGGCGGCGATCTGGGCCGACGTGCTGGGCGTGGCGCAGATCGGCCGGCGCGACAACTTCTTTGAATTGGGCGGGCACTCGCTGCTCGCCGCCCAGGCCAGTGCCCGCGTGGAACTGCAACTGGGCATCGAGCTGCCGCTGCGCGCGCTGTTCGAAAGCAACGACCTTCAGGCTTATGCCGCCATGGCCGGGCAACAAGCCCCGACTGACAACGATGCACGTCTGGATGCGCTTGAGTCGCTTCTCGACGAGATGGAGATCAACTGATGGAACACACCACCGCCATGCGTATCGCCACTCGCTTTGCCGGCCTGCCCGCCGACAAGCGCCGCGAGTTTTTGACCAAGATGCAAGAGCAGGGTGTGAGTTTTGGCCAACTGCCGATTCCTGCCGCTGCCGAGCCGCAAGCGACGTTTGAACTGTCCTACGCGCAGCAGCGCCAATGGTTCCTCTGGCAACTCGATCCACAGAGTTCGGCGTACAACATTCCTGCCGCCCTGCGTCTGCATGGACCGCTGAATGTCGCGGCCCTGCAACAGAGTTTTGATGTGTTGCTGGAGCGGCACCAGAGCCTGCGCAGCCGCTTCGTCGAGGACGACGGCCAGGTGCTGCAAACGCTGGCGGCGTTCACTTCGCTGTCCATCGAACAGCACGATTTGCGCGAAGAGCCTGCGGCGCAGCGTTTCGAATGTGCAATGAAAAAGGTCGAGCAGGAAATCGCCCGGCCATTCGATTTGCAGCACGGCCCGCTGCTACGCGTCAGCCTGTTGCAATTGGACACCGAGGACCATGTGCTGGTGCTGACCCTGCACCACATCGTCACCGATGGCTGGTCGATGGGCGTATTGATCGAAGAGTTTTCCCGACTGTATGGCGCCCATTGCCAAGGGCAGGGCGCGGAGCTGCAAGCGCTGCCGATCCAGTATTCGGACTACGCCGCGTGGCAACGTCGCTGGATGGAAGCCGGGGAGCTGGAGCGTCAACTGAACTGGTGGCGTGAAAAACTCGGCAGCGAACAGCCGCTGCTGGAACTGCCGACGGATCGTCCGCGTCCGGCCCAGCCGAGCCAGCGCGGTGCGCGTCTGGATTTCGCACTGGACGCTACACTCGCAAGCGGTTTGATGGCCCTGGCCAAACAGCGCGGCGTGACGCCGTTCATGCTGTTGCTCGCCAGTTTCCAGGCCTTGCTCTATCGCTACAGCGGTCAGGCTGATCTGCGCATCGGTGTGCCGATCGGCAACCGCAACCGGGCAGAAACCCGTGGCCTGATCGGCTTCTTCGTTAACACCCAGGTGATGCGCGCCGAACTCGACGGACGCCTGCCGTTCAGCCAGTTGCTGGAGCAAACTCGCGCCACCTCGCTGGATGCCCAGGATTATCAGGACTTGCCGTTCGAGCGTCTGGTGCAGGCCCTGCAAGGCGAGCGCAGCCTCAGCCACAGCCCGTTGTTCCAGGTGATGTTCAACCACCAGCAAGCCCGGCCGGCAGCGGTCAGCGGTTTGCTGGCAGGGCTGCGGGTCGAGGCGCTGAACGCCACGGCGCAGACCACCCAGTTCGACCTGCAACTCGATACCCAGGAAGAGGGCGACAAACTGTTCGCCAGCCTCACCTACGCCACCGACCTGTTCGACGCTGAGCGCATCGAAACGCTGGCCCGGCATTGGCGCAATCTGCTCGCCGGGGTGCTGGCGAACCCGCAAACCCCGCTGGCCGAATTGCCGTTGCTGGATGCCGACGAGCGCCTGCGCATTCTCGATGATCTCAATGACACGGCTCAGGTGTATCCGGGCGAAGTCTGCGTGCAGCGGCATTTCGAAGCACGGGTGCTTGAAAACCCTGACGCGACGGCGCTGGTGTTCCAGGGCCAGTCCTTGAGCTACGCCGAGCTGAACCTGCGCGCCAATCGTCTGGCCCATCACTTGCGTGCGCAGGGTGTCGGCCCGGAAGTGATCGTCGGGATCGCCTGCGACCGTTCGTTGGAAATGGTGGTCGGCCTGCTGGCGATCCTCAAGGCGGGTGGCGCCTATGTGCCCCTGGACCCGGAATACCCGCTCGATCGCTTGAGCTACATGATCGAAGACAGCGGCATTTCGTTGCTGCTGACCCAAGCGCATTGGCTGGCGCAACTGCCGACGCCGGACAACGTGCGCACCCTGTGCCTGCACGCCGATGCCGATTGGCTGAGCGACCTGCCGGGCAGCGATCTGCCGAACATCGCCGTGGCAGAAAACCTCGCCTACATGATCTACACCTCCGGTTCGACCGGTAAACCAAAAGGCGCGGGCAACCGCCATGTGGCGCTGCACAACCGTATCGAGTGGATGCAGCAAGCCTACAACCTGCTGCCGTCAGACCGCGTGCTGCAAAAGACGCCGTTCAGTTTCGACGTGTCGGTGTGGGAGTTTTTCTGGCCGCTGATGAAAGGCGCGACGCTGGTGATCGCCGCACCGGGCGAGCATCGCGACCCGCAACGCCTCGCCGCGCTGATCGTTGAGCAAGCGATCACCACGCTGCACTTCGTGCCGTCGATGCTCTCGGCGTTCATCGGTGCCGACGAAGCGCTGGCCTGTACCTCGCTGACCCGGATCATTTGCAGTGGCGAAGCGCTGCCGATGGAACTGCAACGCCAGACCCTGCGCAGCCTGCCGCAAGCCAACCTGTACAACCTGTATGGCCCGACCGAAGCGGCCATCGACGTGACCCACTGGACCTGCGTCGAAGAGGGTCGCGACAGCGTGCCGATCGGCCGACCGATCGCCAATCTGCGCACCTGCATTCTCGACAGCGAACTGCAACCGTTGCCGCTGGGCGCGGTGGGTGAGCTGTACCTCGGCGGCGTTGGTCTGGCGCGCGGTTATCACCGTCGTGGTGCGCTGACTGCCGAGCGTTTCGTGGTCGACCCGTTCGGCAGCGGCGAGCGCCTGTACCGCACCGGCGACCTGGCGCGGTATCGCGCCGATGGCGCCATCGATTACTGCGGACGCATCGACCACCAAGTGAAAATTCGCGGCTTGCGCATCGAACTCGGGGAAATCGAAGCGCGTCTGCAAGAACATGCCGACGTGCAGGAAGCCGTGGTCCTGGCCCTCGACGGCCCGAGCGGCAAGCAACTGGTGGCGTACATCGTGCCGCAGGATCGCGCTTTGGTCGGCGCCGATGCCGAGCAACAGGGCGCGTGGCGCGAAACCCTGAAAAGCCATTTGCTCGGCAGCCTGCCGGATTACATGGTGCCGGCGCAGACCGTGTTGATCGAACAGATGCCGCTGAGCCCCAACGGCAAACTGGATCGCAAACGCCTGCCGGCGCCGACCGTGCAGATCAGCCAGCGTGCGTTCGAAGCACCGCGCAGCAGCCATGAACAGGTGCTGGCGCAGATCTGGCAGGACGTGCTGGGCGTGGAGCAGGTCGGGCGTCAGGACAATTTCTTTGAGCTGGGCGGCGATTCGATCATTTCGATTCAAGTGGTCAGTCGCGCCCGCCGTGCCGGCCTCAACCTGCAACCGCGCGACCTGTTCCAGCAGCAAACCCTGCAAGCCCTGGCTGCCGTGGTCAAGGAACAGGCCGCGCCGCTGGCCCAACAAGGGCCGGTCGATGGCGTGCAAAAACTCACGCCGATCCAGCGCTGGTTCTTCGAAGAACCGATCCCGCAACGCGCACACTGGAACCAGGCGGTGTTGCTGACACCGCGCGAAACCCTTGAACTGCCGCGTCTGCAAGGTGCCTTGCAACGTGTGCTCAAGCAGCACGATGCCCTGCGTCTGCGCTTCAGTCAGGTCGACGGCCAATGGTCGGCGCGTTATGTCGGCGCCGACAGCGCCGACGTCATTGACATGCTCTGGACCGCCCGTGTCGCCAGCGATGCCTCGCTGGAGTCGGTGTGCGACGAAGCCCAGCGCAGCCTTAGCCTGCAAGACGGACCGCTGCTGCGCGTGGCGCTGATCGCCCAGGCTGATGGCTCGCAACGCTTGCTGCTGGTGATCCACCACTTGGCGGTGGACGGTGTTTCGTGGCGGGTGTTGCTGGAAGATTTGCAGGCCGCTTATCAAGGTGAAGAACTGCCGCCGAAGACCAGCGCTTTCCAGGCTTGGGCGGACAAACTCGATATTTACGCACGCTCTAAAACCGCCGCCGACGAACTGAATTGGTGGCAAGCGCAGTTGGCCGGAGCCAGCGATTCGCTGCCGGCGGCCAACGCGCAAGCGAGTCAGGCCGGGCATCTGCGCCAGGGCGTGAGCATCGGCCTGGATCGCGATCAGACCCGCCAGTTGCTGCAACAGGCCCCGGCGATCTACCGCACTCAGGTCAACGATCTGCTGCTGACCGCATTAGCCCGCACCCTCAGCCGCTGGACCGGTGAAGCGTCGGCGTTGATTCAGCTCGAAGGCCATGGCCGCGAAGAGCTGTTCGATGATATCGACCTGACCCGCACCGTCGGCTGGTTCTCCAGCCTGTTCCCGGTGCGCCTGACACCGACCGCCGACCTCGGCGCTTCGATCAAGACAATCAAGCAGCAACTGCGCGACATCCCAGGCAAAGGCCTGGGCTTCGGCTTGCTGCGCTACATGGGCGATGCTGCGGCGCAATCCGCATTGGCGGCATTGCCGCAGGCGCGGGTGACTTTCAACTACCTGGGCCAGTTCGACCAGAGCTTTGCCGAGGACGCGTTGTTCACCCCGGCCAAGGAATCCAGCGGCGCCGCGCAATCCGCCGATGCGCCACTGCCTAACTGGCTGTCGGTGGACGGTCAGGTCTATGGCGGTGAGCTGAAACTCGACTGGACCTTTAGCCGCGACTGCTTCGAGCTGCGCGAGATTGAAGCCCTGGCCATCGATTTCCGCGCTGAGCTGTTGGCGCTGATCGACCATTGCCTGAGCGATGGCGCGGGCGGCGTGACCCCGGCGGACTTCCCGCTGGCGCGCCTGAGTCAGACGCAACTCGATGGTCTGCCGGTGTCGCCGGCGCAGATCGAAGATGTGTATCCGCTGTCGCCGATGCAGGCCGGTTTGCTGTTCCACAGCCTCTACGAATCAGCGTCCGGTGCCTATGTGAACCAGCTCAGCGTCGAGGCTCGCGGTCTCGATGCCGAACGTTTGGGCCGCGCGTGGCAAGCGGTGCTCGACAGCCATGCGATCCTGCGCAGCAGTTTCCACTTCCCGCAAGGTTTCGAAGCGCCGGTGCAACTGGTGCATCGTCATCTGCAATTGCCACTGACCTGTCTTGACTGGCGTGGTCACGACAATCAGGCCGAAGCGCTGGCGCAACTGATCGACAGCGAACGCCTGCAACTGGACTCGACCAAAGCGCCACTGATGCGCCTGACGCTGGTGCGCCTGGACGACGAGCGTCAGCAACTGATCTACACCCACCATCACCTGCTGCTCGACGGCTGGAGTAACTCGCTGCTGCTGAGCGAAGTCTTGCAGCGCTATGCCGGGCAAGAGGTGCAGGCGCCCACCGGACGTTTCGCCGACTACATCGGTTGGCTGCAACGTCAGGATGCCGAGGCCGACGAGGCTTTCTGGCGCGGGCAACTGGCAACCCTCGACAACCCGACGCTGCTGGCTCAGAGCCTCGCCCATGGCGACAGCAAAAACCTGTCGGAGGCGGAGTTTGCCGACCATCGCCAGACGTTCGATGTCGCCACCAGCAAACGCTTCAGCGACTTTGCCCGCCAGCAGAAAGTCACCCTCAACACCTTGGTGCAAGGCGCGTGGGCGCTGCTGCTGCAACGCTACAGCGGCCAGCGCAGCGTGGCGTTTGGCGCCACAGTGGCCGGGCGTCCGGTGGATTTGCCGGGGGCTGAAAGCCAGCTCGGTCTGTTCATCAACACCTTGCCGGTGATCAGCAGCCCGGACGCGGTGGAAAGCGTCGAGCAATGGCTGAGCCGTTTGCAGGCGCAGAACCTCGAACTGCGCGAACATGAATTCACCGCCCTCGGTGACATTCAGCGCTGGGCCGGGCGTGCTGGCGAGCCGCTGTTCGACAGCTTGCTGGTGTTCGAAAACTTCCCGGTGGCCGAAGCCCTGCAACAGGGTGCGCCGGCCGGATTGAGCTTCTCGATCCCGCAGAACCACGAACGCACCAACTTCCCGCTGACCCTGGCGGCCACCGCTGAAAGTCAGCTGAGCCTGAACTGGAGCTACCAGTGCAGCCATTTCAGCAGCACGGCGATTGCGCGCATGAGCGAGCATCTGGCCGCGTTGCTGGCGGCGATGGTCGCGGCACCTCAGGCTGCTTTGAGCGAACTGGACCTGCTGACGGCACCGGAGCGCGCCCAGCAATTGCTGGCGTGGAACCCGCCGTTCACCGTCGCGGAAAACCCGCTGTGCGTGCATCAACTGATTGAGGCGCAGGCCGTTGCCCGACCGGACGCCACGGCGCTGATCTTCAATGATGTGGAACTGAGCTTCGACGAACTCAACCGCCGCGCCAACCGTTTGGCCCATCACTTGCGCGGGCGCGGTATCGGCCCCGAAGTGCGGGTCGGCCTGGCGATGCAGCGTTCGCCGGAAATGATCGTCGGATTGCTGGCGATCCTCAAGGCGGGCGGCGCGTACGTGCCGCTCGACCCGGCGTACCCGGCTGAACGCCTGAGCTATCTGATGGACGACAGCGGGATTTCGCTGCTGATCAGTCAATCCTGGCTGCGGGAAAAACTGCCGTTGCCGGAAGGCCTCGCGGTGCTGGAAATCGACCGTGAACCGTTGGAGTCCATGGCGGACAGCAACCCGGTCAACCTGACCTGCGGCGAAAACCTCGCCTATCTGATCTACACCTCGGGCTCCACCGGGCGACCGAAAGGCGTCAGCGTGGCCCACGGTCCGCTGGCCATGCATTGCGTGTCGATCGGCGAGTTGTACGGCATGACCCCGGACGACCGCGAACTGCAATTTGCCTCGATCAGCTTCGACGGCGCCCACGAACGCTGGCTGACACCGCTGGTGTTCGGTTCGGCGGTGATGCCGCGCGACGACGAGTTGTGGAGCGTTGAGCGCACCTGCGCCGAAATCGAAAAACACCGCATCACCATCGCCTGTTTCACCCCGAGCTACCTGGCGCAGATCGCCGATTACATGGGCGAAGCCGGGCGCGATCTGCCGATCCGTTCCTACACCCCGTGCGGTGAAGGCATGGCCAAGCATGCGTTCGACGAAGTTCAGCAAGTGCTGCAACCCAAGCGCCTGATCAACGGCTACGGCCCGACCGAAACGGTGATCACGCCGCTGATCTGGCTGGCGTATCCGGATACCGAGTTCGACTCGGCGTTCATGCCGATTGGCCGCCCGGTGGGCAACCGCAGCGCGTACATTCTGGACGGTGGTTTGCAGCCATTGCCGGTCGGCGTGGCGGGCGAGTTGTACCTCGGCGGCGAGGGCGTTGCGCGGGGTTACCACCAGCGTCCGGACCTGACTGCCGAACGTTTTGTGCCGGACCCTTTCGTGCCGGGGGCGCGGCTGTACCGCAGCGGCGACCTCGCACGGTTCCGCGCCGATGGCGTGGTCGAATATCTCGGCCGCATTGACCAGCAAGTGAAGATTCGCGGTTTCCGTATCGAGCTCGGCGAAATCGAAGCCTGCCTGATGGAGCACGAAGGCGTGCGTGAAGCGTTTGTTATCGACCGCGACGGTCCGGTGAGTCGCCAACTGGTGGGTTACGTAGTGCCGCGCGATCCGCTGGCCGACGAGCAGGACCTGCGTGACGCACTGACCGCACAGCTGCGCAGCCGTCTGCCAGCGCACATGTTGCCGGCGCACCTGATGTGTCTGGCCGCGCTGCCGCTGACGCCGAACGGCAAGCTTGATCGTCAGGGTTTGCCAGCGCCGGAAGCCTCGCGTCAGAGCCTCGATCAGGTCGCCGCCGCGACGCCCGCCGAGGCGCTGTTGGTGGAGATCTGGCAGGAGCTGCTCGGCCTGGATTCGCTGGGCGTCACCGAGAACTTCTTCGAACTGGGCGGCGACTCGATCATTTCGCTGCAAGCGGTGAGCCGTGCCGGGCAGCGCGGGTTGGTGTTCAGTCCGAAGCAATTGTTCGAACAGCAGACCATTCGTGCACTCGCCGCCGTGGCGACCCGTCGTGAAGCTACGTTGGTGAAAGCGCCGACCGTCGAGGCGTTTGCCCTCGTTCCGCACATCGATGCGACGGCGCATGAGGGGCTGCAAGACCTGTATCCGCTGTCGCCGATGCAGCAGGGCATGTTGTTCCATTGCCTCGATTCACCGGAGCTCAACCCCTACGTCAACCAGTTGAGCGTGGCCGTGGATGGCTTGCAGGTGCCGCGTTTCCGCGCGGCATGGCAGGCGTTGGTCGAGCGTCATGAAGTGCTGCGCGCGGCGTTCCGCTGGCGCGATGGTCTGGCCGATCCGCTGCAAGCGGTGTTTGCCGAGGTTGAGTTGCCGATCGAAGAACTCGACTGGCGTGAGCGCAGTGACACCGAACAGGCACTGAGCGAACTGGCGGCTGCCGAGCAAGCCAAAGGCTTCGACCTGAGCTGCCCGCCGCTGATGCGCTTCATCCTGGTTCGCCTGGGTGAAGAGCGTTACCAGATGATCTGGATCTACCATCACCTGCTGTTGGACGGCTGGAGTGCTTCGCGTCTGCTCGGCGAGATGCTGCGCCTGTATCACCACGACAGCCTGCCGGCGCTGACCGGTCGTTACGCCGATTACATCGCCTGGCTGCAACGTCAGGACGATGCCCAGGCCGAAGGTTTCTGGCGCGAGCGTCTGGCGTTGCTGGAAGCCCCGACCATTCTGGCCAAGGCGTCCGGTGCCGCAGGTTCTGGCCACGGCGTGATTTACAGCGACCTCAATGCCGAGGCGACGCGCAAGTTGCACAGTTTCGCCAAGCGTCAGCGCGTGACCCTCAACACCTTGGTGCAAGGTGCCTGGCTGTTACTGTTGCAGCGCCACAGCGGACAGCGCAGCGTGGCCTTCGGCGCGACAGTGGCGGGGCGCCCGACCGGTTTGCCCGGTGCCCAGGAAATGCTCGGCCTGTTCATCAACACCTTGCCGGTGATCCAGACCCTCGACCCGCAACAGCCGCTGGGCGAGTGGCTGCGTGAGTTGCAGGATTACAACCTGGCCGTGCGCGACTACGAACACACGCCGTTGTCCGACGTCCAGCGCTGGGCCGGGCAGGGTGGCCAGGGTCTGTTCGACAGCATCATCGTGTTTGAAAACCATCCGGTGGACCGTGCCTTGCGCGGTGGCGAAGAAGGCGAACTGCGCTTTGCCGAAGTCGGCAGCGGTGGCGTCACCAACTTCCCGATGGACTTGATGGTCAGCGCCAACGACGACGGCCTGGAAGTCGAATACCTGTATTTGCGTGATCGCTTCAGCGAACAGGAAGTCGAGCGCATTCGTGCTCAGCTGGAAGGGTTGCTGCGCGCCTTGCCGGAAGACGCCGATTGCCTGCTTGGCAACATCGGATTGCCCGAGGCGCGTTTGAGCCTGCCGCAAGCGTCTGCCGACAACACGGATTTGTTGCACGCGTTCAATCAGCATGTGCGCAGCCAGCCGCAGAAAATCGCGTTGTTCTGCGAGGATCGTGAGGTCCGCTATGCCGATCTCGACGCACAGGCCAACGGTCTGGCGCAGCAACTGATCGCTCGCGGCATCGGGGCGGAAAGCATGGTGGCGTTGGCGTTGCCGCGTTCCGAGCGCACCATCGTGGCGTTCCTCGCGGTGCTGAAGGCGGGCGCGGCCTATCTGCCGCTGGACCTCGCCTACCCGGCTGAACGATTGGCCTACATGCTCAGCGATTCGGCGGCGAGCCTGTTGATTTGCGACAGCGATCTGGGTGAACGGCTGACATTGGCCGACAGCCCGCCGCGCTTGTTGCTCGATCATTTGAGCATTGTCGGCAGCAGCGAATGCCCGGTTGTTGAGCCATTGCCAGGACATCTGGCGTACCTGATCTACACCTCTGGCTCCACCGGCCAACCGAAGGGCGTGGCCGTGGCGCGTGGACCGATTGCCCGGCATTGCCGCGGCATCATCGACCTCTATGAACTGGCGCCGCGCAGCCGCGAACTGCACTTCATGTCGTTCGCCTTCGACGGCGCCCAGGAACGTTGGCTGAGCGTGATGCTGGCCGGTGGCAGCCTGGTGATCCGCGAGGACAGCTTGTGGACCCCGGAGCAAACCCTGGAAGTGCTGCATAGTCACCACGTTACCGTCGCCTGCTTCCCGCCGGCCTACCTGCAACAAATGGCCGAAGTGGCCGAGCGTCTGGGCAATCCTCCGGCGGTCGAGGTGTATTGCTTCGGCGGTGATGCGGTGCCGGACGCCAGTTTCGAGCAGGTCAAGTGTGCCTTGCGTCCGCAGCGTCTGGTCAACGGCTACGGCCCGACTGAAACCGTGGTCACGCCGCTGCTGTGGCGTGCCGAGGCCAGCGAAACCTGCGACGCGGCCTATGCGCCGATTGGTCGTGGCGTGGCCGGGCGTGGTTTGTATGTGCTGGATGCCGATCTCAATCCGCTGCCGGTGGGTGTCAGCGGAGAGTTGTATCTGGGCGGTGAATGCCTGGCGCGGGGTTATCACCAGCGTCCGGGCATGAGCGCCGAGCGCTTCATTCCCGATCCGTTCGAGGCCGGTGGTCGCATGTACCGCACCGGCGACCTGGTGCGCCAGCGCGAATGCGGCTTGATCGACTACCTCGGCCGCCTCGATCAGCAAGTGAAGATCCGTGGTTTCCGTATCGAACTGGGCGAAATCGAGGCGCGCTTGCGTGAATGTGCAGGCGTGCAGGATGCCGCCGTGGTGGTGCACGACACGCCGACCGGCAAGCAGTTGGTCGGTTACGTGGTGGCTGCCGGTGCGGTCGGACTGGATCGTCGTTTGAAGGCCGAGCTGCAAGCGCAAATGCCGGACTACATGGTGCCGGCGCGAATCCTCGTGCTGGAGCGTTTCCCGCTGTCGGCCAACGGCAAGCTCGACCGCCGCGCACTGCCGGAGCCGGAATGGGCGCTCGGAGGTTACCGCGCACCGCGCAACGCACTGGAGCAGGCGTTGACCGCGATCTGGCAAGAGGTGCTCGGCGTGCCGCAAGTGGGCATCGACGACAACTTCTTCGAACTCGGCGGCGACTCGTTGCAGGTGCTCAAAGTCATCTCACGGGTGCGCAGCCAGCCGCAACTGGGCTTCGAATTGAAGCTGCGGGACTTGATGCAGAAACCGTGCATTGCCGAACTCAGTGGCTATCAGGCTGCCGAACCTGCGAAAGCGCCAGACCCGTTGCTGACGCTCAATGGCCGGGTCGCGAATGTGCCGGCTCTGTTCTGCCTGCACGCCGGTTTCGGCACGGTGTTCGACTACGAGCCTTTGGCCCGGCGTCTTGAAGGACGGCGCACGGTGTATGGCCTGCAATGCCGCATGCTGCTTGATCCGCAATGGCAGGACGAATCGCTGCTGGCGATGGCTCAGGCCTACACCCAGCGGATTCGTGCGCAGCAGCCGCAAGGTCCGTATTACCTGCTCGGCTGGTCATTGGGTGGTGCGCTGACGCAACTGGTTGCCCATGAACTGGAAGCCCAAGGTCAGACGGTTGCGTTTGCCGGACTGGTCGACAGCTACGTGGCGGGCACGGCGGAAGCGGGGGACTGGCGCGAAGATTTGGCCGACTTCCTTAAGTTCGTCCTCGGTCAACCGTCTGAAGAAGCAGAGACGCTGATTGCCTTGAAAGCCGCTGGCCTGAACGAGCGTGAAGGTGCCGCAGCGGTGATCGAAGCGGCGATGCACGGTTCCAATGAAAACGCGGCGCTGGGTGCGAGCGAACTGACGCAGATCTTCGCCACCGGTTCGTCGCTCAAGCAACTGGCCCTGGCCCAACGGCAGTTGCCGAAGGTGCAAGTGGCGGCCCATCGCTGGTGGGTGGCCGAGCGCGACGACGAGCGCCGGGTGTTCGAGGCGCAGGTCGGCCATCACGGGGTTGATCGCTTGTTGGCGGGCGGGCATTACGAGTTGCTGCGCGGTGATGAGTTGCTGGATGAGCTTGAAGCCTTGCTGGAACGCCGGACCGCGATCGCATGATCCATTGTAGGAGCTGCCGCAGGCTGCGATCTTTTGACCTTGATTTTATCGGTGAATCGAATTCCGCCAGAAGATCGCAGCCTGCGGCAGCTCCTACAGGTGTTCCCGAATATTGACCTCTCTGTGTAAAAGGATTCACCCCATGGCCGTACTGCCAGAACTTGAAGCTTTTCTCGAACTCGCCGAGTTCGGCCGCCTGACCGGCAAAAGTCGCGCAATGCACGAGCAGACCCCGCAACAGGCGCGGATCGATTTCGAAGCGTCCTCGGGGTTCCTCGATGTGCCGCTGGACAACATCGTCTGCGAGAACTTCAGCATCGCCGCGCGCGACGGCCACCGCCTGGCGGCGCGGCTGTATCGCGACGGGCAAACGGTCGACGGTTTGCAACCGGTGATCCTGTATTTCCACGGGGGTGGCTACGTAGTCGGCAGCCTCGATTCCCACGATGCGCTGTGCCGACGCTTGGCCGCGCAGGGTGGTTTTGCCCTGTTGACCGTGGATTATCGACTGGCGCCGGAATGGCGTTTCCCGGCCCCGGTGCAGGACGCCTGCGATGCCGGCAACTGGCTGGTGCGCGAAGGCTCGGCCCATGGCCTGGACGCGTCACGGGTGGCGCTGGCCGGTGACAGCGTTGGTGCAACCCTGGCGACGGTGCTGTCACTGATTGCTGTGCGTGAACCCGAAGAACTGGCGTTGAAACCCAAGGCTCAGTTGCTGGTGTACCCGGTCACCGACGCCACCACCCATCGCGCCTCGCACCGGGATTTTGCCGAAGGGTACTTGCTGGAAACCCCGACGCTGGACTGGTTCTACGCCCACTACGGCCGCACCCCGGCAGACCTCGCGGACTGGCGCTGCTCACCGCTGCTGGCCGAAGACCTGTCGGGTATGGCGCCCGCCTTGGTGTACCTGGCCGGCCACGATCCGCTGCACGACGAAGGCCTGGCCTATGCCGAGCGTTTGCGCGCTGCCGGCAACGACGTGACCTTGCTTGAACAGCCGGGCATGACTCATGACTTTCTGCGCATGGCGGGGTTGTTGAGTGAGGTGGAAGGGATTCATGCGGAAGTGGCGGGGTGGGTGCGGTCGAAGGTGTGAGGTGACGTAAAAAGAACCGTCATCTCTGTAATGGAGATGGCGGTTTTTTGTGGCTGACATTTGGATTTGTGGTGTGGCGATTATCGTCATCGCGGGCAAGCCCGCTCCCACAGGGATCTATGTTGGCTGCACTTTTTGAGTACGCCTTGAAAACTGTGGGAGTGGGCTTGCCCGCGATGGCGGCGTTGGATCCACCACAAATCCCGACCCATAAAAAATGCCCGCATCTCACGACACGGGCATTTTTCATTTCGGCTCAGGCTCAGAAATCGTACTTGGCCGTTACCTGGAAGTTACGCGGCTCGCCGTAGAAGGTTGTGCCGAAGTTGCCCAGGCCTGTCAGGTACTTCTTGTCGAAGACGTTGTAGGCGTTGGCGGTGAAGCTCAGGTGCTCGTCGTACTGATAACGGGTCATCAGGTCCACGAGGGTGTAGCCGCCTTGCTTGAGGGTGGCGGTTGCACCTTGACCACTGCCATCGACGCTCGGGTTGAAGCTCTGGCCGTAGAACGCGCTCTGCCAGCTCACACCACCACCGACGGTGACCTGGTCAAGTGCGCCAGGCAGACGGTAAGTGGTGAACGTGCGCACGACGTGTTCCGGTTTGGTGGTGGCCAACGGGAAACCGTAGATGCGTTGCTCTTCTTTGTCACGGGAGCGGGCGTAGGTGTAGCCCGCCGACAGGTTCCAGCCTTCAGCCAGTTCACCGGCCAGTTCCAGTTCCACACCCTTGGTGGTGGCGCCGGAAGTTGGTTTGTAGACGTCTTGACCGGTGTTGGTGTCGGTGGTGACGTACTGGGCGACGTTGTCCTGTTCGATGCGGAAGAAGGCCAGGCTGGCGTTCAACTTGCCTTCGAAGTAGGCGGCTTTCAGACCGGTCTCGTAGCTGTCGCCTTCCACCGGTTCCAGGGTCTTGCCGCTGGCGTCCTTGTAGATTTGCGGCTGGTAGATGCTGGTGTAGCTGGCATACACCGAGTACGTATCGTCGAGGTCATAGACCACACCGGCGTAAGGCGTGACCACGCCATGTTCCTTGTAGCTGGCGTGGGTATCGGTCAGGCTCGCGCCTGGATAGTAGGTGTAGTCTTCGTTGTACTTGAAGGTGCTGACACGGCCGCCGAGGATGAACGACAGGTCGTCCGTCGGACGCAGGCGCGTGGCCAGGTAAGCGCCGTTCTGGCTTTGGGTACGCTCGTACTTGCCGTTTTTCGGGAACTCCTGTTTCGCGATGTGGCCTTCCCAGTCAAAGATGTTGCCCGGCACCAGTTCGAAGGCGCTGGTGTCGTAGGTGGAACCGGTCTGACGCGAGTGGGACGTCATGAAGCCCGCGACCAGTTCATGCTCGCGGCCGCCGAGGGAAAACGGACCGGAGACGTTGATGTCAGCGGTGTTCTGTACGCGATGGCCTTCCCAGCGACCCCAGTAGAAGAACATGCCTTCGCCGGTGGCGCGATCCGGGTTGCCGCCGCTGGCGGAGGCCAGTTGGGTATCGTGATCGGTGGTTTTCTGGTCCAGGGTGGCCTTGAGTTTCCAGTCGTTGGCCAGCGCTTGTTCCAGGGACGCGAAGTAGGTGGTGCTGTCGAAGTCACGACGGCTCCAGTCGGAACCCGGGTTGAAACTGCGCGAGAAATCGGTACGGCCACCGTCGCTGAAGAACGGCGAGTTACCGGTCCAGGAGCTGCCGCGCGGGGTGGCGCTGGACTTGTCGACGCCCAGGGTCAGCAGGGTATCGTCAGTCAGATCAGCCTCGAGGATGCCGTAGTACAGGTCTTTCTTCTGGCTGTAGTGGTCGATGTACGAATCTTTGTCCTGCAGGGCGCCGACAAAACGGCCGCGCACGCTGCCGGTATCGTTCAGCGAACCGGAGATGTCGCCTTCGGTGCGGTAGTTGTCCCAGGAACCGGCGGTAGCGCTGACCGATGCCTTGAAGTCCTTGGTCGGCTTCTTGCGCACCAGGTTGACGGTTGCGGCCGGGTCACCGGCACCGGTCATCAGGCCGGTCGAGCCCTTGATGACTTCGATGCGGTCGAGGCTGGCGGAGTCGTCGCTGTTGTTCGGGTTTTCACCGTAGACACCGTCGTAGGGAATGTTGACGCCGTCGTACTGAAAGTTGGTGATGGCAAAGCCACGGGTGGAAAATTCGGTACGGTCACTGTCGTATTTTTGCATGGTGACGCCAGGCGTGTTGCGCAGGACATCACCCACGCTCTTTGAGCCTTGGTCATCCATCTGCTGACGCGTCACCACGGTCACCGATTGCGGCGTTTCGCGAATGGTCAGCGGCAGCTTGGTGGCGGTGGTGGTGGCGCCGGTGGTGTAGGAACCGGTGTCTTCAGTAGTCAGGCCCAGCGCCTGGCCGGAAATGGTGGTCGCGCCCAGTTGCAGGCTCGAAGAGCCGCCGGAAATCAGCGTCACGCTGTTGCCGTTGATCTGGAACGAAATGCCGGTGCCCTTGAGCATCTCGGCCAGGGCCGCGGACGGCTCCAGCGAGCCGGACACGGCGCGGGACTTGATGCCGGCCACCTGGTCCGGGCTGTAGAGGATTTGCAGATTGGTCTGCATGCCCAGCTCGGTCAGCGCGCTGGACAGCGGCTGCACGGAGATACTCACTTTTACAGGCGCTGCGTTGGCCATGTTGCTCCCCAGCAACGTGGCGGTCAGCAGAACGCTGGTCAACAGGGTCCGATGCAGAGACGGGCGCTGTACGGCCAGCGCGAGAGGTGTGCGGCGTGGAAGAGATCGCATTACTTACCTGTGCTCCTGAAAAAGTGTCGTGCAGAGTTTTTGTTAATAGGAATGATTATTAAGACGGGGCGTGAATGCGAAACCGGAAAAGAAATGTGAAAAAAATGTCATTGGGGTTCAGGCCGGCATCAGTTCGGTGACGACCCGGCCGCTTTGCATGCGCACAAGCTGATCGGCGACATCGAAGTAACGGTCGTCGTGGGAGATCACGATGATGGTCTTGCCCAGGCGTTTCAGGTCCGGCAGCAGCTCGGTGTAGAAAATCCGGCGGAAGGTCGGGTCCTGGTCGGCGGCCCATTCGTCGAACACCAGCACCGGGCGCTCTTCCAGCCAGGCGTTGACCAGCGCCAGGCGTTTGCGCTGGCCGGTGGAGAGGTCGGTGGTGGTGAAATTGCCGTCCTTGACGCTGACCTTGTGTGCGATCTCCAGGCGCTCCAGGTATTTGTTGGCGTCTTCCGGGATGTGCGTATCGCCCTGGACCACGTCGTCGAACAGGTAGTAATCGGCGAAGATGGTGGTGAACAACTGGCGATAGTCATCGCGGTTCTGCGCGTCGATGGCTTCGCCGTTAACGCGGATCTGCCCCTGTTGCGGGGTGTACAGGCCCAGCAGCAACTTGATCAGCGTGGTCTTGCCGCAGCCGTTCTCGCCGACGATGAAAGTGATGTCGCCTTGTTTGATCGTCAGGTTGACCGGCCCCAATTGAAACGGCGCGGCACCGTCGACCGACGGGAAGACGTAGCGCACGTCCGCCAGTTGCAACTCGTGCACGGCGGGTTTGACGTCGCCTTGATCGCTAAGCAGCAGATGCGCTTCCGGGGTGGAAAATTGCTCGGACAATTCGGCGATGCGGCGGAAGGCGATCTGCGCGCGGCTGACGATCGGCAGGGTGCTGATCAAGTGTTCCAGCGGGCCTTTCATGTACAGCAGCACCAGCACGAAGCCGCTCATCACGGTTTTGTCGGCGCTCGGCCAGAAGGTTTGCAACGCCAACGCAAGGCCGATGACCACGAAGAACAACATCGAGCCGAAGGTCTTGGCGATGACGAAGGTGTTGATCGAGCGCACCTGGGTGTTGCAGATGAATTCGGCAGTGCCCTTGATGCCCGAGGTGAACATGCGCTGGCGACGTGGGCGGTGAATGCGCAGTTCCTTGGCGCCTTCGGCGATTGCGTTGTAGTGCTTCTGCAATTCGTCTTCGGCGTCACGGGCGGCCATGAATCCTTGCACGCCTTTGCTCTGGGCATAGGCCTGGATCGCGGTGCCGATCAGGATCGCGGCGACCATGATCAGGAACATCGGCCACGACAGGATCGCCAGGTAGCCCATGCAACCCAGGGTCACGGTGACGGAAATCGCCAGTGGCGCGAAGGCGAAGGCGAAGTCGCTGATGGTGTCGACGTCGTGGGTCAGCACCGGGATTAGGCGATGGCTGCGGTAGCGCTCGATCTGTTCGATCGGCGCCGACAGGACTTTTTCACCCAGCTGTTTACGCAGCTTGGCGATGATGTGCTGGCCGACGTAGTTGGTGCCGATGTCGGAGCAGATCGAACTGGCCAGTGCCAACAGGCACAGGCCGGCGAACAGCGCGACTACGCCCTGGGTCAGGCCGCTGTCCGAATGCAAAGCGTTGTTGATGGTCGCCAGCAACACCGTGACACTCAGGCCGCCGACCATGCCCAGGAAAATGGACGCGGCGACGATCAGTCGAAAGGGTTTGAGCAGGGCGAACAATTCGCCGATGGCGCCTCGGGTGGGCTGGGTCATGGAAGACAGTTCCTTGGGTCGGAAGGCAGATACCCAGTAGAACGTCTGGTCGAGGGGTTAATTTAGAGAGGTGCCGACTGATGGCGGAGTTGGCACACAGAAACCTGTAGGAGCTGCCGAAGGCTGCGATCTTTTGATCCGGTTTGTAAAAATCAAAGTCAAAAG